>JBATDO010000199.1:0-15429 GCA_049663505.1 Sphingorhabdus sp. | reverse complement strand
GGGGGGAGGAGGCGGAGGCGGCGGCGGGGGCGCAGGATTGTTGATCGTTATATTTCCACCGGTTCCAGGTGAAGCGATGTCGTCTGCGCCGCATCCGCTAACAAGCGCGGCGGCGGCTGTCGCATAGATAATGCCACGCAATTTTGGATCTAACATTCTGATTCTCCGCAACTAATTTTCCGCCTAGTGATTAGGCACTTGCAACGGACCAGCGGCGAATCAATGTAGGCCCCACCCGTTGTCGAGGTTGGCGGTTAGGCGGTGCCTGTGACGGCGTTGTGGGTATATCATTTCAGTTGGAAGAATGTTTTGCGTCAATTATGTGACATTGACGGTTTTGCGCGACCCGATGAAATTTCTTCTGTTCATTGCAAAAAAATGGGCGAGCCATTGCTGACCCGCCATCAACCCGGAATGGGCTTGGATACAATCAAAGCGACCTAGCGTGACGCGACGCGAGCCTGCAATTTCAACAATGCCTGGCGCGCGGCTTCCTTCGAGCTCATTACGCGCCCATCAGCCAGGATGAGATCCACTTCGTCACGACTTGCCATAGCCGCTGTAAAAAGTTCCTTGGCTTCATATGTGCGACCCGTGCGGGCGTAGGCCTGGCCCAGATTGATCAGGCGCGCCGGATCATTGCGGCTGACTTTTTCACTTGCCAGTATTTGCTTGATCGCCTGCTCATTGTCACCGGAATTTAGTGCATCATAACCAAGCGAGCCTTTAGCATAGCCAATTTCACCGTTTGACGCCGACTGCGCGTGCGCGACTCCGGAAGCTGCAACTACAATTATCATACTGTAAAATAGCGATTTCATGGCGGATCTCCTCGTTCCTGACCCAATTATTACAGTTTAATGACACTAAATGCAATATAACTGTAATATATTTGTAATCCTTCCCTGTCGCTTGCACCATGCTTGGGATGCGTTGGCGCCGCGACTGTCACATGAATGTCGTCAGATTAGCACAGGAACGATGCAATAACCGCATCAAGCCGTCATTTTCCCTCCCTAGTGCGCGGATCGCATCAAAACACAGGGACCGAAAAACAATGCTTAAATTTTCTATTTTGCTCTTGGCTGGCGTATCCGCGCTCACAACATCGGCAATGGCACAGAACACATCATCGATACCCGTCGAGGAAGCCGATGCGTCGGGGGAAAGTGAAATTATTGTCTTTGGCCGCGGTGAAACGCGCCAAGTTCAAGAACTGAATTCGAAAGAGCTTTTGATTCTTGCCCCGGGTACCAGTCCCTTGAAGGCGATTGAGAAGCTGCCAAGTGTCAACTTCCAGTCAGCAGACCCATTTGGGACATATGAATGGTCAAGCCGCGTATCCATCCGCGGATTCAACCAGAACCAGCTGGGATACACGCTCGATGGCATTCCGTTGGGCGATTCCACATATGGAAACAATAACGGTCTTCACATTGGCCGAGCCATCACGTCTGAAAATATCGGGGTCACGCGCGTCTCGCAAGGCTCTGGCTCTATTGGAACGCAGGCAACCAACAATCTGGGAGGCACGCTTGAATTTTTCTCAATTGATCAAGCCAGTGGCACAGGCGTTGACGCCAATTTGACATATGGATCCGAAAACACTGTTCGCGGCTTTGCCCGGTTGAACTTCGGCGAACCAAATGGGATCCGCGGTTTTGTTTCGGGCACCTACCACAATGCAGAGAAGTGGAAGGGCGGCGGGGACCAGCGCAACTGGCAGATCAATGCCAAGGCGATCATCCCTGTGGGCGACGCAGAATTCGACGCCTATTTCAGTTACTCAGATCGGGCGGAACAGGACTACCAGGATCTGTCGCTGGAGATGATTGGACGCCTTGGCTACGACCACGACAATTACTTCCCCGATTATGCCAAAGCAATTGCAGCAGCGCAGGGCGTGTTCGTGGCTCCAATCAACAATCTTGACGACTCATATTATGACGCATCAGGCCTGCGCAAGGACACGCTTGCAGCTTACGGGCTCACCGCGCCGCTGGGCGACGATGTGACTTTCAAGATCAAGGCTTATTATCACGACAACACGGGTCAAGGAACATGGGGCACGCCGTATGTCCCAAGCCCGAACGGTGTACCGATGTCGGTCCGCACCACCGAATATGATCTCCAGCGCGGTGGCGTCTTCAGCTCGCTCAACGCACAAGTTGGCGACCATGAAATCACCGTCGGCGGTTGGTACGAACATAATGACTTCACACAAGCGCGGCGCTTTTACGCTTACGAAAGCCTGACCACACCGGGGCGTGACCACACCAAGTTCATGCGCAATCCCTTTTTCACGCAGTGGCTGTTCGATTTCAACACCGATACGCTGCAATATTACGTGCAGGACAAAATCAGTCTCGGTGACTTGACCGTCAATCTTGGCTGGAAAGGATTTCAGGTCAATAACGAAGCAGATCCAAGGATCCAGGGATCGCTGGCCGCCGGTAAAATAGGTTCCAAGGACTGGTTTCAACCTCATGTGGGCTTGGCCTATAAGCTTTCCGGTAAAGCCGAGATTTTTGGGGGCTTCACACAGGTAACCCGTGCATTTGTGTCATCGGCCAGCAGCGGGCCATTCTCAACGACCCAGGCTGGCTTCAATGCCCTGCTTGCACGTGGACTCAAACCCGAAGAATCTGACACCTACGAATTGGGTGCACGGTATAATGACCAAGTGATCAATGCCGTGATCGGGGTCTATTATGTCAACTTTCGCAACCGGTTGCTGGGCGTGCAGACGGGCGCAGGAATATTGGGTAATCCCGCCATATTGCAGAATGTGGGCGGCGTCCGTTCGATTGGCTTTGAAGCAGCAGGAGATGTCCGCCTCGGCGGAGGCCTGACATTGTTTGCATCTTACAGCTATACTGGAGCCAGCTACCGCGATGACGTGATCACACCGTCTGCCACAATTGCCACCAAAGGTAAGGATGTCGTTGATACGCCAAAGCATCTTCTGCGCGGCGAAATCGCATATGACAGCGACGCATTTTTTGGACGACTTGGTGCAAACTACATGAGCAAGCGCTACTTCAACTATTTAAACGACCGGTCGGTTCCAAGCCGCATGCTGGTGGATGCAACATTGGGCTATCGCTTTGACGCCGGCCTTCGATCACCGATTGAAATTCAGTTGAATGCAACAAACCTCTTGGACAAGAAATATGTGGCAACGATTGGATCGAACGGCTTTGGCAATAGCGGCGACAACCAGACATTGCTTGCGGGCTCACCAAGACAGCTTTTCGCAACCGTCAAGGTAGGTTTCTGATGCGGCATCTGTTGGTGTCAGGCAGCATGCTCTTCATGAGCATGCTGCCTGCAGCAGCGCTGGCTGAGCCAGTTCTGTTCATTTCGATAGACGGCTTGCAACCCGCAGACGTGATCGAGGCAGAAAATCGCGAAATAGAAATTCCGAACCTGAAGCGCTTTGTCACCGATGGCAGCTATGCCAGCGCCGTGAACGGCGTGTTGCCGACTGTTACCTACCCTAGCCATGCCACATTGCTGACCGGCGTCAGCCCGTCCAAACATGCCATTGTGAGCAACAACAGCTTTGATCCGCTACAAACCAACCAGAACGGATGGTATTGGTACGCAAGTGACTTCGGTGTGCCGACATTGTGGGATGCCGCAGCCAAGGCAGGCAGGTCGACCGCCAACGTGCATTGGCCGGTAAGCGTGGGCGCTGATGCCATAAGCTGGAATATCCCGCAAATATGGCGAACCGGTCACGGCGACGATGCAAAATTGCTGGATGCCCTGGCTACACCGGGCTTGATTGATAGCCTTGCCAAAACGGCCGGCATCTATGCGCCCGGCATTGATGAAAGCATCGACGGTGACGAAACACGTGGGCGCTTTGCAGTAGCATTGATTGAACGCCAGAAGCCGTATTTTGCAACGGTATACCTCACTGCACTGGACCATGAGCAGCATGTAGAGGGCCCCAGCACTAAAAGTGCGCACGCGGTTCTCCAGCGTATCGACAAGATCATTGGCAGCCTGGTGGCAGCCGAGTTGCGCGTGCATCCCGACGCTGTAATTGCCGTTGCGTCTGACCATGGGTTTGCCAAGGTGGATACCGAGATAAACCTGTTTCGCGCATTTATCGACAGCGGCCTGATTACCCTCGACACAGACGGCAAGATAAAGAGCTGGGAAGCGAGCCCTTGGAATTCTGGCGGATCATCCGCCGTCATGCTTGCAAGGCCCAACGACGCTGCCCTGCACGCCAAGGTCAAGACCCTCCTCGTCGCGATGTCTGCGGACCCCAAATACCGCATTGCCACAATCGCTGAATCCGGCGAAATCGAGGAAATGCGCGGCAACCCTGCGGCGAATTTCTTCATCAATTTCGAACCTGGTGCATATGCCGCAGGCTTCAAGGGCAAAGATGCCCCGGTTGTCGGGCCATCGACCAGCAAGGGCATGCATGGCTATTTCCCGACCAGCACGTTGATGCAGTCCAGTTTCATGATGATGGGAAAAAATATCCCCAAGGCACGAAACCTGGGTACGATCGATATGCGCGTCATTGCGCCGACCTTGGCCAGGATAATGGGTGTGGGGCTGCCTGATGCAGAACTCGATCCCCTGCCATAATATTCTCCTTGACCAATTTACGTCATCAATCCGCAATTACACTGTCGCACGTCGCGACTAATGCACCAGCATCGGAAACAATTTGGAGTCCAGGATGACTCAATCAGAGTTGCGAACGAAGGCGCCTCCAACGCGGCAGATCATATCGCCAAAACTGCCCTTGTGGTTTGATAATCCCGAGCCCAAGAGCTTTCAGCCCAAGATCCGCCTGCGTGCAGTGTGGATATCGGATATCCACCTCGGTACAGCCGGTTGTCAGGCTGGATTGTTGTGCGACTTTCTCCACGCCATCGAATGCGACACCCTCTATCTCGTGGGTGACATTGTCGACGGCTGGCGTCTCAGAAAGGGTTGGTTTTGGCCAGATCAGCACAACGAGGTCATTCGGCGGCTGCTCAAAATGGCGCACCGGGGAACACGTGTTGTCTATATCCCGGGGAATCACGACGAGATGTTTCGCGATTATGCAGGACTGAACTTTGGCG
Source organism: Sphingorhabdus sp. (assembly GCA_049663505.1). Taxonomy (GTDB): domain Bacteria; phylum Pseudomonadota; class Alphaproteobacteria; order Sphingomonadales; family Sphingomonadaceae; genus Sphingorhabdus_B. The sequence continues at coordinate 10,330 of JBATDO010000199.1, read as the reverse complement.
GAATCGAGGTTCAACTCGAGGCGATCCACCACACCGTTGACGGCAGGTCACTTCTCGTGACCCACGGCGACGCGTTTGACGGGATTGTATTATATGCCCGTTGGCTCGCATTTCTTGGTGATCAAGCGTATACCTTGCTTCTCAAAGCCAACATCCTGGTCAACGCTGTCCGCAGGAAATTCAATCTGCCTTACTGGTCGTTGTCGTCCTATCTCAAGCGTAGGGTGAAGAATGCGGTTCAATATGTGGGCCAATTTGAAGAGGTTGTCGCGCGTGAGGCTGGTTTGCGGGGCGTGGATGGTGTCATCTGTGGACATATCCACTGTGCAGAAATCCGCACGATTGGGGCGATCACTTATTATAATGATGGCGATTGGGTGGAGAGTTGTACCGCGCTCATCGAAACACGAGACGGAACCATGGAAATCCTCGACTGGGCTCATCACGTAAGAACGACAACTTCGACTGGAATGGCCTCAGTTGCAGCATGAAAGTCGCGATCGCAACTGATGCCTGGGCACCGCAGGTCAACGGCGTCGTTCGCACGCTGAGCGAAACGATAAGCCGATTGATCGAGCGCGGGTTAGAAGTCGGTCTCATAGCGCCCGACAAGTTCATCACCATTCCCTGCCCCGGCTATAGCGAGATCCGCATCGCGCTGGCGCCGCGTTTTGGTACGCGCAAGGCGTTGCATGCATTGAACCCTGATATCGTCCATATAGCAACCGAAGGCCCCATTGGCTGGGCTGCGCGAGGCTGGTGCATTGCGCATAAGGTCCCGTTCACGACGGCATTTCACACGCGATTTCCAGATTATGCGGCCATGCGCACAGGCCTTTCTGCAGAAACATTCTGGCCGCTCATGCGCCATTTCCACGCGCCATCCCATGCCATATTGACAGCGACCAGGAGCCTGATCGATGAACTGGCCGGACGCGGCATGAAGAACACGAGGATTTGGTCTCGCGGAATTGATCATGCCCTGTTCCACCATGATAGGGCCTTGCATCCCTTGTTCGCAAACCTCCCAAGGCCCGTGATGCTCTCTGTCGGACGCGTGTCGGTGGAAAAGAATCTCGAGGCATTTCTCGATAGTGATGTCGTGGGTAGCAAAGTCATCGTTGGCGACGGCCCCGCGCTGTTGGAACTTGCCGCAAGATATCCCAAAGCCCACTTTCTGGGCGCACTCAAGGGCCCGGAACTGGCGAGCGCCTATGCGTCTGCTGATGTGTTCGTCTTTCCCAGCCGGACTGACACATTTGGCCTGGTAATGATTGAAGCATTGGCATCCGGTTTACCAGTCGCTGCCTTTCCGGTGCCCGGTCCGCTCGATATCATTGGTCATGATGGAAAAGGCGCCCTTTCAGAACTTCCAAACCCGGTCGGTTGTCTGGACGACGACCTGAACGACGCCATCAAGCGCGCGCTGCTCGTTTCGAGACAGCATGCTGCAGCTTATGGGCAGACCTTCAGTTGGGACCGGTGCACCGACCAGTTCATATCAGCACTAAGTGAGGCTGCAGAAGTACCCAGAATTGCTGCCTGAACAGTGTTGGTCAGTGCTCATTTTTGCAATATGTCGCGTTCCATGGGAGCCGGTTTTGCCAGCAACCTGTTTCAGGTCTGTTCATGCGGCTTGCCAGAATGAGCGCGCATAGCGCGTTATGGCGATGCGCCCTGGCATGTCTAGTTGTCAGGCGATTTCCCTTTGCCATTGGCCAGGAGGAAGGGTGCTTGCACTTTCGATGAGGCAATCAACGTTAAAAGCGCGTTGCTTCCCCATGTTCCTGCGTCTAGGGCAAGTCCATGAAGGATTGTTCTCTATGCGTTGTCCGCAACAGGGCAATATGTGCCGCTTTGCTGCCTGACGAGTTGGATGCACTGAGTGACCTGGGACGAAAGCAGCGAGTTGTCCGTGGCCAGACACTGGTTTGGGAAGGTGACGATGCCATTATTGTGGCGAACGTCATCACCGGCGTACTCAAGGTTTCGATGAGCATCGCAGATGGTCGCGAACAGATTGTAGGGGTCGTATTTCCTGCCGATTTCATCGGTCGGCCTTTTGGGCAGAAAAGTCCCTACAGCGTGACAGCACTTAGTGACGCCGAATTGTGCATATTTTCGCGAGCGACGTTCGACGCGTTTGCACGCAATCATCCTGAACTCGAGCACAAGTTGCTACAGCGCACGTTAGACGAGTTGGATCGGGCGCGCGAATGGATGCTCCTGTTAGGGAAGAAGGCCGCACAGGAGCGCATCGCGACATTATTACTCGAAATGTCCAATAGGCTAGGCGAAACGGGATGTTCAGCAGAGCAAAGCGGGCTGAACAGCTTTGAGCTCCCGCTTGATCGCCAGCAAATGGGCGATTTGCTGGGACTGACAATTGAGACAGTCAGTCGCCAATTGTCTCGATTGAAGTTGGATGGAGTCATTGACCTTCCCGATAGGCGAATGGTATCCATCAAGGACAGAATGCGGCTCGAGGATCTTGCAGCGGCAGTTTAACTGCCTTTTTGAACTCCTTGATCTGAATCAATGCGGGCAATGTTGCGATGCCGCATCGCGCATCATGGAGTTGCACAGTCGCAGCTCGGGGAAAGACTATGGATAATCTCTTGACGCGCGTCGGCGCGTGGTTCGTCATTGCGTTTCTAGCCTTTGCCGCAATGGCACTGGGCGAAGACACTGCGTTTTCAATCCACATGGGCATCGTTTGCATCGCAGCACTTCTCGCGATGATGGCATCGATGAAAAGCTTCGATTTTGTCGTGCAACGCTTCCCCGCTCTGAGCGGCGCAAGCGTGCAGTCCCATTATGATGATGACCCTATAAGATGGGGCGTCATCGCTACGCTGTTTTGGGGCATTGCCGGCTTCCTCGTTGGCTTGCTGATTGCATCGCAACTCGCGTTTCCCGCCCTGAATTTCAACTTCGAGTACACGACCTTTGGCCGCTTGCGCCCGTTACACACGTCCGCTGTTATTTTCGCCTTTGGAGGCAATGCACTGATCGCGACGAGTTTCTACGTTGTCCAGCGCACTTGCCGGGCGAGACTCGCCTTCCCCGGTCTCGCCCGTTTTGTTTTCTGGGGCTACCAGTTGTTCATCGTGCTTGCCGCAACAGGCTATCTGCTCGGCGTGACCGAAGCGAAGGAATATGCTGAGCCGGAATGGTACGTGGACATCTGGCTGACGGTTGTTTGGGTAAGCTATCTTGCTGTCTTTGTGGGCACGATCGTGAAGCGCAAGGAGCCGCATATCTACGTCGCCAACTGGTTTTACCTCAGCTTCATCATCACCATTGCGATGCTGCATCTCGTCAACAACCTGTCGATGCCGGTCAGCCTGTTTGGCTCAAAGAGTTACAGCGCCTTTGCAGGTGTTCAGGACGCGCTCACCCAGTGGTGGTATGGTCACAATGCCGTGGGTTTCTTCCTCACTGCAGGCTTCTTGGCCATGATGTATTATTTCGTCCCCAAGCAAGCCGAACGGCCGGTTTACTCATACCGCCTTTCGATCGTGCACTTCTGGTCACTGATCTTTCTTTATATCTGGGCAGGTCCGCACCATCTCCATTACACAGCACTTCCCGATTGGGCCCAGACGCTCGGAATGGTATTCTCGGTGGTCTTGTGGATGCCCAGCTGGGGTGGGATGATCAATGGTCTCATGACCCTGAACGGTGCCTGGGACAAGATCCGGACCGATCCGATCATCCGCATGATGGTCATGGCGCTTGCCTTCTACGGCATGTCGACATTCGAAGGGCCCATGCTGTCAATCAAGGCGGTCAATAGCCTCTCGCACTACACGGATTGGACCATTGGACACGTTCACAGTGGCGCGCTTGGCTGGAACGGCATGATCACCTTTGCGTGCATGTATTATCTGGTGCCGCGCCTGTGGGGCCGTCCACGTCTCTATTCACTGCGGATGGTGAACTGGCACTTCTGGCTCTCGACAATCGGCATCGTGTTCTATGCCTCTGCCATGTGGGTATCTGGCATCATGCAAGGGCTTATGTGGCGTGAATATGGGGCTGACGGCTATCTCGTCTACTCCTTCGCCGAAACCGTCGCTGCGATGTTCCCGATGTATGTGATGCGTGCCTTCGGCGGGCTTTTGTACCTCTCGGGTGCGCTGGTCATGGTCTATAACGTGTGGATGACGATTGCTGGCAGAATCCGTGTCGAGCGGGCGATGACTGAAACGCCTTATGATGCCGCCACGGATCGTCCCTATGTCGCCGCTGCGGCTCAATAAGGAGCAACGAGAATGACAAGCTCTTCCACCAAGCAAAAGTTCAGCCACAAGAACCTGGAACGCAATGTAAGCCTGCTTGGCCTCTGCGCCTTGGTTGCCGTGGCGATAGGCGGTATTGTTGAAATCGCGCCCTTGTTCTGGATCGACTCGACGGTCGAAAAGGTTGACGGAGTGCGGCCATACACACCGCTCGAACTGACCGGGCGTAACATCTACATGCGCGAAGGCTGTTATGTCTGCCATAGCCAGATGATCCGCCCTTTTCGCGATGAGGTCGAACGCTACGGGCCTTACAGCCTTGCCGCTGAAAGCATGTACGACCACCCTTTCCAATGGGGCTCAAAACGAACAGGGCCGGACCTGGCACGGGTTGGCGGGCGGTATTCCGACGAATGGCACCGCCAGCACTTGAAGGACCCGCGCAGTGTCGTTCCTGAATCCATCATGCCCCCTTATGCCTTCCTGGCAGAAAGGTCAGTCAAAGCGGGCGATATGTCGAAGCACTTGACGGCTTTGTCAAGGGTTGGCGTTCCTTATACCAAGGAGGCGATTGACACGGCAGACGCCGACTTGATGGCACAGGCTGCCCCCAATAGCGACGCCGCCGCCATTCAGAAGCGCTATCCAAAATCGCAGGTGCGCGACTTTGACGGCAACCCATCGCGAGTCACCGAGTTGGACGCGGTTATTGCTTACCTGCAGATGCTGGGCACCCTGGTCGATCACCAGAAAGCCAAGCCATATGAGCAAGCGCGATGAACTATAGCGACCTTCGCCACTTCGCTGACAGTTGGGGCCTCTTGGCCATGGGGATATTGTTCCTCATTCTGATCGGCTGGACTTTTCGCAAAGGTGCATCGCAGCGCCACGACGAAGCTGCAAACATGATTTTCAGGGATGACGAAAATGGCTGAAAACAAACGCATTGACACCCCAACAGGCACACAGACTGTCGGACACGAATGGGACGGCATCGAGGAACTCGATACCCCCATGCCACGCTGGTGGGTACTTACCTTTTGGGCCTGTATTGTCTGGGCCATAGGCTATGTTATTTTATTCCCGGCAATCCCCATGCTCAATAGCGCGACAACCGGCATCTGGAACTGGTCAAGCCGAGGACAGCTCGCACAGGAAATGAAGGCCGAGACGTTGCGTCGTGCCCCGATTACCAATGCCCTTGCAGCACTTCCCGTCGAACAACTCGCCAGCGATGAAAAACTCTACCAGGCAGCGGTTGAAGGCGGTCGTGCAGCATTCAAGGTCCACTGCGTGCAATGCCATGGATCTGGTGCGGCGGGGTCGAAAGGCTATCCCAACCTCAATGATGATGATTGGCTATGGGGCGGCGACTTGCCTGCCATCCACTATACGCTGGTCAACGGGGTGAGGCAGCCCGACCACGAAGCCACGCGATTTTCACAAATGCCGGCCTTTGCAGGTGTTTTGAACGGAACCGAAATCGATGCGGTGACAGCTTATGTCCAGACATTGTCGGGGAAAACCAAGGCCTCTGTCAAATCGGCAGCGGGTGCGGCATTGTTCGCTCAAAATTGTTCTTCTTGCCACGGGGCTGACGGCAAAGGCCTTCGGCAATTCGGCGCACCCAACTTGACAGATGGCATCTGGCTTTACGGTGGCGACGAGGCTACCATCAAGACCACTATCAGCAAGAGCCGTTATGGCGTGATGCCGCGCTGGGACAATCGACTGGACGCAGTAACTATCAAGATGCTGGCAGCCTATGTCCATTCGCTTGGTGGCGGCGAAGCAACCCCGGCACCGGAAAAGGTCGCCCCTGATGTCCAACCTTGATGAACTGAGCCCGCCCAAACAGGCACTTTATGCAAAGCGGACAGGTGTCTATCCCAAGGCAGTTGACGGGTTTTTTCGCCGGTTCAAATGGGCGATCATGGCGGTCACCTTGGCGATTTATTATGCGACGCCGTGGATCCGCTGGGACCGCGGTCAGTATGCGCCGGACCAGGCGGTGCTCGTCGACCTGGCAAACCGGCGTTTTTACATGTTCCAGATCGAAATCTGGCCGCATGAATTCTATTATGTGGCGGGCCTTCTCATCATGGCGGGCATCGGGCTTTTTCTCGTAACGAGTGCGGTTGGCAGGGCTTGGTGCGGTTATGCTTGCCCTCAGACCGTATGGACCGACCTGTTCCAGCACGTCGAACGGTTTATCGACGGCGACCGCAATGCGCAGATGCGCCTGGCCAAGTCGGGATGGGGTGCACAAAAGATTGCAAAGCGATTGAGCAAATGGACAGTCTGGCTGGTCATCGCCTTCTGGACCGGAGGTGCATGGATCATGTACTTTGCAGATGCCCCCACTCTCACGCGTGATTTCTGGAGCGGGAATGCCGCGCCCGTGGCTTATACAACTGTTGGAATCCTTACCGCGACGACATTCATTTTCGGTGGGTTCATGCGTGAACAGGTTTGTATCTACATGTGCCCTTGGCCGCGTATCCAAACGGCAATGATGGACGAGAAATCCTTGTTGGTAACCTACAAGGACTGGCGCGGCGAGAAGCGCGGGAGCCTGAAGGAAGCGCAAGCAAATCCGGCTGAGTTTGGAGACTGCATAGATTGTAACCAGTGCGTTGCTGTCTGTCCGACCGGCATCGATATTCGCGAAGGACCCCAGATCGGCTGCATAACCTGCGCGCTTTGCATTGATGCTTGTGACAAGGTCATGGCACAGATCGGCAAGCCACGGGGACTGATTGACTATTGTACGCTCGATGATGCTGAAGTTGAGAAAGCCGGTGGTACAGGCAAGCCCGTTATCAAGACGTTGCTTCGTCCCCGTACGCTCATCTATTTCGGCATTTGGGCGAGCATCGGCTTTGCCATGCTGTTTACGCTGGGTCAGCGTACGCGGCTCGACCTTGCCGTGCAGCGTGACCGTAACCCGGTATATGTGAAGCTTTCCGACGGTAGTGTACGCAACAATTACACGCTGAAGATCCGCAACATGGAAACGCGACCGAGAGTTGTTGACGTGTTCGTCGAAGGCCTGCCGGGTGCCGTCATCTGGACGCCTGACGGGGACAAGAAAACTGCAAAACAACGGATCAGCTTCGAAGCAGCCCCCGATGCGGTCCACAAGGTCCGCTTGTTCGTGGCGGCTCCAGGCACAGGCCCTGCACGCACCGAGTTTTCCATAAGCACCAAGGCACGCACGGGCGACGAGCGCGGCGACAGCGACATGATGGTCTTTGAACGACCGGAGGCAGGACAATGAAAAGCCAAACGGCTCCGCGCAAGTTTACCGGTTGGCATATGACCGCGATATTGGTTGCCTTTTTTGGCGTTGTGATCGTGGTCAATTTCACCATGGCAAGTTTCGCGATCGGGACTTTTGGCGGGACAGTTGTCGATAACAGCTATGTTGCCAGCCAAAAATATAACGGCTGGCTTGCAGATGCCGCAAAGCAGGATGCCTTGGGCTGGCGCAGCAAAGTGTCGCTCTCTCCTGAACGTCTCGTTCAAGTTTCGGTGGAAAAGGATGGAAAGGCACTCGAGGGCGTCAGGGCAACCGGCACGGCTGAGCATCCGCTCGGGAAGGCACCGTCTATTTCGCTCGATTTTATCGGTGCGGGCGATGGATTGTTGAACTCTCAAACCAGATTGCCGGCTGGTCGCTGGAACGTCATTCTATCTTTGCGCAGTGGCGCTGACACGTACAAGCTGGTGGAAACGGTGCAGTGAACGCGCCGGCGGCAGGTGGCGATGCGAAACTGCTGCCGCATTCGGTTTTTGCCGTTCCGGGGATGCGCTGCGCTGGCTGCATCTCGAAGCTAGAGACCGGATTGGCGCAACAGCCCGGAATTGTTGCTGCCAGGGTCAATTTTACCGCCAAGCGCGTGACTGTTTCCCACCTCCCCGAAATCTCGTTGCCGCAGTTGACATCTGCATTCGCGGCCATCGGGTTTGAAGCGCAGCCCCTGACGCAGCTTGGTGACGAAATGGTAGACCAGGAGGCACACCGACTGCTCAAGGCCATGGCAGTTGCCGGCTTTGCGATGATGAATATCATGCTGCTTTCGGTATCAGTGTGGTCAGGTGCGACAGGCGTGACCCGCGATCTATTCCACTGGATTTCTGCAATGATCGCATTGCCGACGATTGCCTATTCGGGTCGTCCGTTTTTCCGATCGGCATGGGCCGCAGTTCGCAACGGCCGCACAAACATGGACGTGCCAATTTCGATCGGCGTTTCAATTGCGACGGCACTCAGCTTGTTTGAAACATTTACCCATGGCCCGCATGCTTATTTCGATGGTGCGGTCATGTTGTTGTTCTTCCTGCTCACGGGAAGGTGGCTTGATGCAGTGATGCGTGATCGTGCTCGCGACGGCGTAAGCGCGTTGCTGAAGCAGACAGCAAATGGCGCTCTTGTCCTGCAGGAAGATGGCAAGACGATCTGGACGAAAGGCGATGAGCTCGCAATTGGCATGATCATGATCGTTGCCGCTGGTGAACGACTTGCAGCAGACGGGATTGTCGTTAACGGAACGAGCAGTTTTGATCTTTCCCTGCTCACCGGTGAAAGCGCGCCGCAGCGAGTGGTGGTGGGCAGTATCGTCCATGCTGGAACGCAAAATGTCGACGCCCCGGTGAATATCAAAGTAACTGCAGTCGGGCCAGACACAGCGATTGCAGACATCGCCCGCCTCATGGAGCAGGCGTCACAAAGCAAATCACTCTACGTGCGAGTGGCCGACCGAGCGGCACGCTTTTATGCACCAGCTGTACACACGCTCGCGGCGGCAAGCTTCCTTGGTTGGATGATCGCAGGTGCTGGATGGCACGACAGCCTGCTCATTGCAGTAGCAGTACTCATCATAACCTGCCCGTGCGCGCTGGGCCTTGCCGTGCCAGCTGCCCAGATAGTGGTCGCAGGGGCATTGATGCGCGCCGGCATCTTGGTCAAGGATGGCTCGGCACTCGAGCGATTGGCCGAGGTCGATATCGCGCTGTTTGACAAGACGGGTACATTGACACTTGGCAGAGCGGTCCCATCGAATCTCGACAAAGCAAGTCCTGAACAAAAATCGATCCTGCTGGCCCTCGCACGCGCCAGCCGCCATCCATTGTCGGAGGCATTACGCCTCGCGCTTGAGGCAAGCGAGGTTATTGCCGCCAGGCTCGACGATATTCGCGAGGTGCCTGGATCAGGGGTCTTTGCACAATCAGGAGACCGGGCCGTAGCCCTGTCGCGACCCGATAACCAGGATGAGCATGAGGGAATGGCATCGACCCTTTCCATTGAAGGAAAGCAATCCTTTAACGTGCATTTCGATGATCCGATGCGTCCAGGCGCGCCAGACACCATTGCAGCGCTTGCGCACCTGGGAATCTCTTCGTCGATCATATCAGGTGATCGCGCCGCAGCCGTTGCACCTGTTGCACGCGAGCTGGGCTTGACGGCACAGACTTCCATGCTGCCCCAGGACAAGCTCGATGCCATCGCCCGGAAAAAAGCTGCGGGCCACAAGGTGCTGATGATCGGTGATGGCCTCAACGATGGACCAGCGCTTGCAGCGGGACACGCTTCGGTCGCGCCCGCATCAGCGAGCGACGCAGGGCAAAATGCCGCAGACATCGTGTTCATGGGTGATGCTTTGGCACCGGTTGTGACGGTAATTCGGGCAGCACGCCGGACCCAAGCCATCGTTCGGCAGAATTTCGTGCTGGCGATAGGCTATAATCTGTTTGCAGTTCCGCTGGCGATCGCCGGATATGTCACGCCCCTGATAGCTGCCGCTGCAATGTCAGGTTCATCTCTGGTCGTCGTGGCAAATGCTCTTCGCCTGAAGGGCGCTGCGAAATGACGGGTCTAGCCCTTCTCATTCCAGTTGCACTGGGACTTGGCCTCACCGGGCTTGCGGCATTTTTCTGGTCAATCAAGAATGGCCAGTTCGACGATGCAGATGGTGCTGCAATGCGCATATTGGTTGACGAGGACGAACCCCTGTGAAGAAAATGGCCTCTCTTCTGGGGATCATTGTCCTGCTTGCACCTCCCCTTCCCGCGCAGGCTCAATC
>JBATDO010000198.1:0-1637 GCA_049663505.1 Sphingorhabdus sp. | reverse complement strand
CAGCCTTCATCGTCTGCCTGCCTGCATGACTGATCTGTGCCCAGAAATGATTTCCGGTGCGCGTGCCAGCAGAGGTCCATCGTCGGAGTGCTGTGCGCATTTCTTCGTCGGGCATCTGATCAATTATGACGTTACCGGGCCGTTCCAGATGTCGGGAATCGACCTGTATGTTGCCTGAAATATGAAGCCCAGCACCACCATCGGACCAAATTCCGTAGAGCCGGTCCAGTTCCGCGGTTGGGCGACCATCAATGTCGGCCAAGCCTTCTGTCATTGCTGCCTTTGCAATGCGGTTTGACAGAACGGCCCCGCAAGGCAGTTTCAACGGAGTGCCAAGCATCATTCTGCTGCGGCTTTGTCATCTGTTTCAGGAGGTGAAGGCTTTCTATCCTCCTTGTCCGTAATGCCGGGGATTGATCCCGGAGCCTTGGAATCGACTGGCGCTGCCGCTTCGATCGGAGGCTCTTCGTTCAACTCATCGCTGTTGATCATGTCATCGCTTATCGTACCTTCAATACTGTCGATATCATCCATTCTCGTTTCAGTGACCTTGTTGTCTTCCTTGTTGTTGTTCCAGCATCCGCTGAGAAATACAGTGGAAAAAATGAGAATTGATGCAATCATAATCCGGCGCATATTGGTCCTTCAGGCAAAGCTTGAGAAATTTTGATGCTACAACCTCAATGCGCTTTGGCAAGCGCATTGAGGAAGTTGTGGAGCGTTGCAGCCAGCGCTTCGTCGAAATCCTGGAGCGTTGCATCGACCCCAAGATCCGCAAGGCTGGTCACGGGAAATTCGGCAATACCGCAAGGAACGATGCCGCCAAAATGTGAAAGGTCAGGGGCGACATTGACTGCAAAGCCATGCATCGTCACCCAACGTCGAATACGCACCCCGATGGCTCCAATTTTTGCTTCCTTGCCATCGCGAGTGTCGCACCAAATGCCGATGCGCCCTTCGGCGCGGCGAGCTTGAACATCAAACTGGGCAAGTGCATCAATTATCCATCCCTCGAGAGCGTGCACATAACCGCGCACGTCTTTGCAACGCTTCGAAAGATCTAGCATCACATAGCCAACGCGTTGTCCAGGGCCATGATATGTATATCGCCCGCCGCGTCCTGTTTCGAAAACCGGGAATTGCTGATTCAATAATTCGGACGGATCTGCACTGGTGCCTCCGGTATACAACGGGGGGTGTTCCAACAGCCAAATAAGTTCGCGCGCGTCGCCCTCGCGGATTGCTGCCTGCAGCTTTTCCATCCGATTAACAGCGTGCAAATATCCGATTTGGGCATCAGAAATTTCCCATTCGATAGATGGATCCTTTGACATGAAGATGTCATAGCAGATGGATCGTTGCTTGCCAGTGCTGTCGTCCCTGCCTACGGAACTGTCGATGACGAGGAATACCTTATGCTCAAGACACTAGACTATAACATCGCTTGGGCTGACACAATTAAACTGGTCCAAGGCCACCGAGAGGCAATTGTCGCTGTTGCTGGCTTTTTCATTTTTATAGTGAATTGGGCTTTTGCGTTTCTTGCCCCGCAGTTGGAGATTGGCGATGCCTCGTCTGCTTCGGAAATATATGCGATCTTGCAGGGCTATTTTCAGAACAACTGGATGTACATAGCC
>JBATDO010000197.1:0-10387 GCA_049663505.1 Sphingorhabdus sp. | reverse complement strand
GTATTGGGGCGCGCGCTTGAGCTTCTTCGCGAAGGCAAACCAGCACGGTTGACCAGGCGCGATGATGCCGACGAAGAGCGCCTGTTCCAACTGGCGCAATTGCTTACCGCAAAACCGGTACTCTATGTTTGCAATGTCGAGGAAGCCAGTGCTGCAAATGGTAACGCGTTATCCGCCAAGGTGTTTGAAAAGGCAAAAGCCGAGGGCGCCGAAGCGGTGGTCGTTTCTGCAGCCATCGAGGCAGAAATCTCGACGATGCCTGCTGAAGATCGCGACGTGTTCCTTGATGACCTCGGCTTGACGGAAACGGGCCTCGCCCGTGTCATTCGATCGGGATATGAGCTTCTCCACCTGATCACTTTCTTTACCGTTGGCCCCAAGGAAGCCCGGGCCTGGACCGTCACAAAAGGCGCAACCGCACCCAACGCGGCCGGTGTCATTCACAGTGATTTCGAAAAAGGCTTCATCCGTGCCGAAACCATGGCCTATGCCGACTACGTACAGTTCAATGGAGAAGCGGGAGCAAAAGAAGCAGGCAAGTGGCGATCCGAAGGCAAAGAGTATCTCGTCAAGGACGGTGACATCTTGCTCTTCCGTTTCAATGTTTGATCTGGCGCAAAGACGCGCAAGCTGAAAGCCGCAAACATCGCCAGCATGACTGAAACAGATCCCGCCAACAGGCCTGTACTGCCGTTCGACCGCATCGGTGGTCGCGAACCCATCAACAATATGGTCAATCGCTTTTATGACCTGATGGACAGCGATCCATTATTTGCCGATTTGCGCGCGATGCATGCGCCTGATCTTTCGCCAATGCGTGAATCTCTCACGGATTTTCTCGTGGCATGGATGGGCGGTCCGCGGGACTGGTTCGAGAAACGGCCCGGGGCCTGCGTCATGTCGGCACACCGCGCATTGGAAGGCATGAATTTCGAAACAGCAACACAGTGGGTTCTGGCGATGCAGCGCGCTGCAGAAGAGACGATCCCCGATGACCCCGAGTTTACCGCCAACATGGTTTCGGCATTTGCCAACATGAGCAAGGCGATGGCAGCCAATGCGGGTAAAGGCGGGGGTCACTAGCCCTTATTGAGGTTTTTTTGCGACTTTCGCTGCGATGGCAAGGATGGTAACTGCGGTATGTGATCCGCTCTATGTTCCTTGGCCTGTTTTTGTTTGCGCTTGCTCTGCCAGCGATGTCTGCACCTGTTGTTCCCCAGCACGGTTCGGCCGCAGCAACACAAGACTGCCACGATATGCCAACCGAAAGCGAGGATGGCAGTCCCAGACACGACGGCGCGGCGTGGGGATTGCATGGGTGCATCGGATGCCTGGCTCCGCAATCCGCGAACTATTCAGTCGTTGCGGTTCATTCGCTCCATTTTGTTCCACAAGGTCTGCCCGATCGAGAATTGGACGGCACCATGGCGAGGCCCACCATTCCCCCTCCCCGGGCCTGAATCCTGAGCCGACATATTTCGTCTTTCATTCGACAGGATTAATCCATGAAAATTCCAGTTTTACTGGCTGGCGTCAGCGCGCTTGCCCTCCACGCTTTTCCTGCCGCTGCGCAGGAACACAACGAGACAGACCATTCGCAACATCAAGTGGCCCATGATGCCGGACCGAAACTTGATCCGGTTGACCATTCCCTGATGGATCATGGAAAACTCGAACAAGAAGTCCAGTCAATGCCGTTGCAGAGCCAGTTCACCAAATCCCGAAGTGTTGCATGTCCATCAACCAACAACGAGATATTGGCAGAATGCCGGAAATCTCCAGATTTTTCCGAGGGATCCGGGACTTCGCGTTTGCCTGGCCAAGAGGGTGGCATGCACGGTTTGCATATCGATGCCGGAAGTGAATGGATGGTCATGGCCCACGGTTATGCATGGGGTGTCTACACAAACCAATCCGGGCCGCGCGGTGATGAAAAGGCCTATGTGCAATCAATGGCGATGCTGAGTGCAGAACGCAGTTTTACGGGCGCTCGCCTGCAGATCAAATCCATGTTCAGCCTTGAGCCGCTCATGTCGAACCGCGGTTATCCGAATTTGTTCGCTACTGGCGAAACGGCAAATGGCGAGCCCCTGGTGGATCGGCAGCACCCGCACGACTTCTTCATGGAACTGGCCGCCCGCCTCGACGTTGACATTGCAGATGGCGCGAGCCTGTTCCTCTATGGCGGTCCGGTTGGGGAACCAGCGCTCGGGCCCAGTGCGTTCATGCATCGCGGGTCAGCCAAGCTCAACCCTGAAGCACCGATCACCCATCACTGGTTCGACAGCAGCCACATTACTTATGGGGTGGGTACAGTCGGTTTATCGACACAAAGGTTCCAGCTGGAAGGCTCGATCTTTACAGGGCAGGAACCTGATGAACGGCGATGGAACATCGAGAAGTCGAAGCTTGACAGCTGGTCGGTGCGCGCGAGCTGGAACCCTTCGCCCAGCTGGTCGCTGCAAGCGAGCACTGGACGGCTGAAGGAACCAGAAGCCTTCCACCCCGGCGAAGATGAGCATCGTACGACGGTGTCTATAAACTATGCCAACAGCAATGGGCTATCCGCAATGTTGGCCTTCAGCGCCAAGGATCGCAAGCCAGGTGAAACGCTGACGGCATGGTTGGCCGAAGCCAATTGGGACATTGACGACCATCACACTTTGTTCGGACGGATCGAGAATGTGAAAAACGACGAGTTGTTCCCAGATCATGCCGACCTGCTGCACGAAGTCCCGTTTCGCGTCAGCAAGTTTCAGGGTGGCTATGCCTATCGGTTCCGACTTGCCGGTCCTGTCAACATCGCAATGGGAGGAACTGTATCGGCCTACGCAAAGCCGAGGGAACTTGATGCAGCATATGGAAACAGTCCGATAGGCTTCACGTTGTTTGCTCGCTATTCATTGGCCTATTGAGAAATGGCCTTGGGGGTTCGCGGCGACTACTTGCGACCAAATAGCCTCTCGACATCCCCCAGGGCCAATTTCACCCATGTCGGCCGACCATGATTGCACTGGCCGCTATGCGGCGTGATCTCCATTTCCCGAAGCAGCGCGTTCATCTCGGCCACTGACAGTACCCGCCCTGCCCGAACTGAACCATGGCATGCCATTGTTGCCGCGACATGATCGATGCGTTCCTTTAATCCGAGTGCCTCGTCAAAGGCTGCAAGATCATCCGCCAAATCTTCGATCAATCCCTTTACGTCACCCCCACCCAGCATCGCCGGGGTTGCCCGGACCAATATCGCGGCTGGTCCAAATCGCTCGAGTTCCAGGCCAAATGCAGACAGCTCGTTGACGCGCGCTTCCAAACGGTCACAGGCGGGTTCGTCCAGTTCGACCACTTGTGGTAGCAGCAAGGCTTGGCTGGGTACTGACCCGCTTGTCTGTGCCATGGCCCGGCGCATGCGCTCGAGCACCAATCGTTCATGCGCTGCATGCTGGTCGACAATGACCAACCCGTCTTGTGCCTCTGCTATGATATAGGTGTTTGCAACCTGCCCACGCGCGACGCCAAGCGGATGACTTGCGCTGTGCGGCACAGGTTCGTGCGCTTCCGCTGCCCGTCCCAACAGGGGGGCCAGGTCTTCGCCTGAGATTGCCGCCATGTCGGCATAGCTGCCGCGGTTCTGGGTAGAACTTGGAAATGAAAGGCGCTGCGCGTAATTTGCTTGGTACGCGGCATTCGGCTTAGCAAATATATCGCCTTGCGCTGAATGGACGGGCTCGCGCTGCCATGCGGCCAGGGCGTCTGCTGTGGGCCTTTGCACTGCACGAAAACCGGATTGATCAAGTGCATGGCGCAGCCCGGAAACAATCAAGCCGCGGATCAACGCGGGTTCGCGGAAACGGACCTCGGTCTTGGCGGGATGTACGTTCACATCGACTTCGGTTGGAGGAAGATCAACAAACAATGCAACCACCGCATGCCTGTCGCGCGCCAGCATTTCTGCATAAGCCCCGCGCACCGCCCCGATCAGCAAGCGATCTTTGACCGGACGCCCGTTTACAAACAAGAACTGGTGGTCGGCTACACCGCGATTATATGTCGGAAGGCTCGCAATGCCGCCCAGTCTTATGCCTTCGCGTTCAAAATCAAGGCCCACGCTGTTGTCGACCAGTTCTGCACTTGTCAAAGCCGCGACACGGTCAGGACGCTCCATGTCGGGCTGCACGGAAAGCACCCGTCGTCCGTCATGTTCGACGGTAAAACCGATATCGGGACGCGCCATTGCAAGGCGCTTCATGGTGTCGATTGCAGCGGCATATTCAGCCCGGGCGCTGCGTAGGAACTTGCGCCGTGCCGGTACATTGCCAAACAGATTTTCGACCCTCACACGCGTACCGGGCGGCAAGGCTGCAGGTCCTTGCGTTGACACGACGCCGTGATCAACGACCCGTCTCCAGCCTTCGGCAGAACCGATCCTGCTTTCAAGTGTCATCCTGGAGACACTCGCAATCGATGGCAGCGCCTCGCCTCTAAATCCAAGAGTTGCAACCATCTCGATATCCTCGTTCGGCAGCTTTGAAGTTGCATGCCGTTCAAGCGCCAGCTCCATGTCGGAGGGCGTCATGCCACAGCCATCGTCGGTCACTTCGATAAGGTCGATGCCTCCTGATGCCAGGCGGACGGCAATATGGCGCGCACCCGAATCGATGGCATTTTCAACCAGTTCCTTTAACGCGCTGGCTGGTCTTTCGACCACTTCACCGGCAGCGATGCGATTGACTAAAGCTTCGGGGAGTCTTCTTATTGACATCCGTGCATTCCTAGCCCAAGCGCCGCTGGCAGGCGACTCCTTAATCGTTCGCATTCCAGCCAAAATACCTGTTTAGCCAAACAGCAAATTCCGCTAGGACCGCGCGATTGTTCTGGACGTTGCCAGAAGAACTTTTGCTGCTTGGACTACTTGGAACTCATCAATGGTATTTAACAAATTTTTCCGGTTCGCTTCGCAAGACATGGCGATCGACCTAGGCACCGCCAACACCGTTGTTTATGTGCGCGGCCAGGGCATTGTCCTGAATGAACCTTCGGTGGTTGCCATCGAGACAATCAACGGTATCAAGCGCGTCAAGGCCGTTGGCGACGATGCAAAGCTGATGATGGGAAAGACACCAGACAGCATCGAGGCAATCCGCCCCTTGCGCGACGGAGTGATCGCAGACATCGACGTCGCTGAACAGATGATCAAATATTTCATCCAGAAGGTCCACGGCAAACGTCGCATGTTCAGCTATCCCGAAATCGTCATTTGCGTTCCCTCGGGATCGACATCTGTAGAGCGACGCGCCATTCGCGATGCGGCCTCGAACGCCGGGGCTAGCCAAGTTTTCCTGATCGAGGAGCCCATGGCTGCTGCCATCGGCGCCGACATGCCGGTCACCGAGCCGATCGGTTCAATGGTCGTCGATATTGGCGGCGGGACAACCGAAGTGGCGGTGCTTTCGCTTCGTGGCCTTGCATACACGACTTCAGTGCGTGTTGGCGGCGACAAGATGGATGAGTCGATCGTCTCTTATGTTCGACGCCACCATAACTTGTTGATCGGAGAGGCCACCGCCGAACGCATCAAGAAGGATTTTGGAACTGCCCGTCCGCCTGCCGATGGCATTGGCCAGACGATCCACATCAAGGGTCGCGACCTTGTAAACGGCGTGCCAAAGGAAATCTCGATCAACCAGGGCCAGATCGCCGAAGCTTTAAGCGAACCAATTGGCACGATCCTGGAAGGTGTGCGCATTGCACTTGAAAATACCGCGCCTGAACTCGCTGCCGACATTGTCGACCAGGGCATTGTGCTCACAGGTGGCGGTGCTCTCATGCAGGGTATCGATGAATATTTGCGTGACGAAACCGGGTTGCCAGTAACGGTCGCAGAAGATCCGCTGACCTGCGTTGCCATTGGTACCGGCAGGGCGATGGAAGACCCGATCTTCCGTGGCGTCCTGCTAACCGCATAAGCGCGGGTTTGCGAAGGATGGCGCCGCCACCCAATCGGCGCCCGGGTTTTTCCCGAAAGGCGCAATATGGCTTGTTTGCAACCTATGTAGTTGCGACTGCGGGCACGATATTTGCTGCGTTGCTCCTGGTAATATCAGTTGCCGATCCAACAGGATTTTCAGCGCTCCGCTCAGCAGGGGCCGAGATAACCGCGCCATTATCGCGTTTTTTCAACAGCATCCGTCGTACTTCCAACGACATTGGCAGCAATATGTCGGCCTATTTCGATGCAGCCTCGAAAAACGCGGCATTGACGCGCGAGGCACGGATTCACCGTGCCAAGCTGATCGAAGCAAAGGCCCTAAGAGCGGAAAATGCACGCTTGCGCGGACTCTTGAAACTGCGCGACGAGACACCCCAAATGGTAGCTATTGGTCGGCTGATCAGTTCAACTGCATCAAGCAGTCGTAGGGTCGCCACTCTTTCAATCGGCTATAACTACGGCGTTGAACGCGCACAGCCCGTCAGAGGCCCTTCGGGATTGATTGGTCGGGTGATCGAGGTTGGGCCCACGACTGCACGCATATTGCTGATTACAGACGCCGAGAATCTGGTTCCTGTCATGCGCGCGTCGGATGGCCTGCCAGCCTTCGCGACAGGCCTTGCCAATGGAATGGTCACGATCAAGCCAATCAATCTGGGCGAAAGCCCGTTCAAACACGGCGACATCATTGTCACTTCCGGTAACGGAGGGCTTTATCCACCAAACATCCCGTTCGCACGTGTTATCAAGAAGACCAATGACGGCGCACTCGCTCGCCCCCTCGCAGATCCGGCCAACACGCCATATGCGATGGTCATCAAAAGCTATCTGGAAGTGGCACGTACTGCCCAGCAGGCAGTGGCCCCCGATGGCCAGACAAAGGAGGTAGCTGAGTGAAAGGCCCCGCGGCTGCACTTCGCCTGCCGATTCGAGGCGTGCGTGAATATGAATCACGGTTCGATCGCGAACCATCGACACTCAAGATGCTTGCCATTCCGATCACCTCGATTGTGTTGTGCTCGATGGCAACCACATTGCCGTTACTGACTCCCCAGCCCTTGTTGCCCCCTTTGGGATTGATGATGCTGCTAGCATGGCGCCTGGTGCGTCCAGGACTTATCCCTGTCTGGTCAGGAGTGCCGTTCGGGCTATTCGACGATATCTTTAGTGGCCAGCCTTTTGGCAGTGCAGGCCTTTTGTGGTCGATCGCGATGCTGGTGATCGAGATCATTGATTCTCGGGCAATCTGGCGCGACCATCTTCAGGACTGGTTTATTGCTTCGGTACTGATCGTGGCCGTACTTCTGGGAGGGTTGTGGATAGCAGGCCTGTCCCATGCGGCGCCTGAGGCAGTCGTATTGTTTCCTCAAATCATCCTGTCGATATTGCTATATCCGCTGGTCGTGCGAATATGTGCGCGCTTGGACAGCTGGCGATTGGCGACATGAAGCGCGAAAAACAGGTCACATCAGGGCAATTGGATTTCACCTTCACCAGGCGCGCCATGTTTGTGGGCGGGGTTCAGGTCGCGGTAGGCGCAGTCGTTGCAGCCCGCATGTCCTACATCGCGGTGGCTGAGAACGAAAAATACAAGCTGCTGGCCGAGAGCAACCGGGTCAACCTGACCATAATACCGCCACGACGCGGCTGGTTTGTCGACCGTGTCGGCAAGCCAATTGCGACCAATAGGGCGGACTTTCGTGTCGATCTCATTCCCGACCGGCTGGTCAACAAGGATGAGACGGTCGCAACACTTGCAAAGTTGCTCACCCTTACCCCCGATGACCTTGACCGGATCCACCGTGACCTGAAGCAAGCACAAGGTTTTCAGCCCGTGCAGGTTGCAGACGGGCTTGACTATGAGAAGTTTGCAGCAGTCAGTGTGAGACTTCCCGATCTTCCGGGCGTGAGCCCTCGCCAGGGCTATTCTCGCTTCTATCCAAGTGGTGCAGCCGTCGGACACCTGATCGGTTATGTCGGCACTGTTTCGGCCGAGGAATACCAAAAACTCAAGGAACCTCTCCTCATAACTCCTGGCTTCAAGGTCGGAAAGGACGGCCTTGAGCAGACGCTCGAAATGAAATTGCGTGGCAAGCCGGGTGCCAAGCGCACCGAGGTCACCGCGCGCGGAAAGATCGTACGTGAACTGACCACCCGTGCGGACACGCCAGGCAAGCCAGTGCAGCTCACTATCGACATCGACCTCCACAATTATGCAGCACGCAGACTGGGACGCGAATCCGGTTCAGTGATCGTGTTTGATTGCTTGACCGGTGACATCCTCACCATGGCATCGATGCCCTGCTTCGACCCCAACAGTTTTTCCGATGGAATTGGCCGCCTCGAATGGAAGATGCTGAACTCCGACGACCATATCCCGATGCTCAACAAGTCCTTGCAGGGACTTTACCCACCCGGTTCGACGGTCAAGCCGGCAGCAGCACTGGCTCTCCTCCATCACGGTGTTGACCCGGACGAAACGGTTACATGTGGGGGTGGCTACCGGCTGGGCAACCGCGTTTTCAAATGCCTGGGACGGCATGGCCCGATGAACTTGCCCAACGCGATCATGAAGAGCTGCAACACCTATTTCTACGCAATGGGTCGCCGAATCGGATATGATGCGATCGCACCATTTGCAAAGGCATTGGGGCTGGGTCAGGAATTCCCGCTGCCCTTCCCATCGCAACGTTATGGAACGGTGCCAGATAGCGCATGGAAGATGCGTAAATATGACCAGGAATGGACCGAGGCCGACACGCTCAACGCGACGATCGGCCAAGGCTATCTCTCTGTCAGTCCTTTCCAACTGGCGATGATGGCTGCGCGCATAGCATCAGGGCTCGATATTCAGCCCGAGATACTGCTGAAGAAGCGGCCAAAACCCAAGATCTTACCTTTTCCGCCAGAGCATCTCGCAGTCGTTCGCGATGGCATGGACCGGGTGGTGAATGGTGCAGGCACTGCGGTGCGCAGCCGCTTGCAAATACCTGGCATCACGATGGCCGGGAAGACTGGCACTGCGCAGGTTCGCCGGATCGAAGGTTCGCAACGCGGCCAGTCAGGTGCATGGAAATACCGCGATCACGGTCTGTTTGTTTGCTTCGCTCCCGTCGAAAACCCTCGCTACGGTGCCTCTGTCGTTATCGAGCATGGCATGGGTGGCGCAAGGGCGGCGGCTCCCATTGCCAAGGACGTGCTCACTTTCCTCTACGACCGTGACCAGGCAATGGCGTCGCTTGAAGCGTTGGAAGCTGGCTGGGGCGGAAATATCGAGCAACGGATGGCCGCACAATTTGCAGCATTCCAAGGGCACGTCGCCACGCCAGGGCAGCCAGAGCCAACGACATGAACCGTATCGTCCCTGAGCCCATTGCAAGCCTGCCATGGCGGGTCATATTCATATTGCTCGCGCTCGTCGGTTTTGGCGCGACGATTCTCTATTCTGCCGCAGGTGGTCATCTAGAGCCTTGGGCGGGCAAGCACGTGCTGCGCTTCGTCGTGCTCCTTGCCATGGCGATTGTCATGTCGCGCCTGTCGATGGATTTCTGGAAAGCGATTACATTTCCGCTTTACCTGATCCTTCTCGTCCTTCTGGTTGTGGTGGAGCTTATGGGTTTCGTTGGCGGTGGAAGCCAGCGGTGGATCAACCTGGGAATAATTACACTTCAACCATCAGAGATCATGAAACCTGCAATCGTGCTCGCAGCGGCGTGGTTTTTTGACCGGCTACCACCTTCGCGCATCTTGGGTATCGATGCGATTTGGCCCGTCGTGGCATTGTTGATTCCGCCCAGCATCCTGGTCATTATCCAGCCCGATTTCGATGCGGCAATTGCTTATATCTTCTGTGTCGTTGTCGTAGGCTTCATGGCCGGATGGCCACTCATCTATTTCTTCTCGGGCGGCGCAGCACTGGTCATTCTTGCGCCTATCGTCTATTTTTTCGGCCTTAGACCCTACCAGCAGGACCGGGTGCTGATTTTCCTCAATCCTGAAAATGACCCGCTGGGAGCCGGCTATCATATCACCCAGTCAAAGATTGCGATCGGTTCAGGTGGTATTTTCGGAAAAGGCTTTGGCAATGGAACGCAGAGCCATCTGGACTACCTCCCCGAAGGCCATACCGACTTCGTGTTCGCCACGATGGCCGAGGAATGGGGCATGTTCGGAGGGTTCATCATCCTGGCCCTATATTTTCTCCTCATGCGCTGGGGTATGAACGTGGCACTTGAAAGCAAGACGCGCTATGGGCAGCTGGTCGCAGCGGGGCTGACCTGCACGATCTTCTTTTACATCATGATCAACTTGTTGATGGTCGTGGGCTTGGCTCCGGTTGCAGGACTACCCTTGCCATTTATCAGTCACGGTGGATCTTCAATGCTCACGATGATGATC
>JBATDO010000196.1:0-11186 GCA_049663505.1 Sphingorhabdus sp. | reverse complement strand
TTCGTAACGACCCGGTTCAACGCGGCAACCAAGGGCGATCAGGTGTTGCAGATGGCCGAATGGATCCATGACAATGTCGAATATGCACCAGGCTTTTCAGCAATTGGCTCGACTGCGACCGACACGTTCATTTCGCGGCGGGGGGTGTGCCGGGATTTTGCGCATCTCCTGATCGCCTTCGCCCGCGCCGCAGACGTTCCCGCGCGCATGGTATCGGCATATGGGCTCGGTATCGATCCACCTGATTTCCATGCCGTCGTCGAGGTCTATCTCGAGGGGCGCTGGCACCTGGTCGATGCGACCCGGCTCGCGCCAGAGCAACATCTCGCACGGATCGCCGTCGGCAGGGATGCAACAGACATCAGCTTCATGACGATATTTGGAACTGCAAACCTGATTGCACAGACTGTCATGGTGAGCGAGGCGCTGGGCTAGTCCGCCAGATCGGCAGGCATGGTCGGTTCACTCAATATCTTTTCCATGCGTGTCCAGCGAGTAGCTGCATCGGGATTGCCGCGTTCTATGTAATCGCGCACCAGGTCCTTGCCCCAGCCATAATTGAGCACGTAGCTGCGATAATGATCGGTAAAGGCCACTGACTGCTCGGCCCGTGCGGGTGAAAGCAGCAAGTAGCGCTCGGTCAATTCCAGCGCCTGGCCACGCGTGATTTCGCGGTCGAGATACATCTTGGCAATCGTCAGCCGGGCGCCTGTCAGCCCTTCTGTCATCTGTTGCATCTGCCAATAGCTCTCAGCAGTCTTCGGATCGAGGCCAGCAAGCGGATAAAGTACGTCTCGTTCAAACGCGAGCCGCTCGGTTGCCGGGAAAGCCAGATCGATCCCGTAATTCGCGCTACCCTCGGACAGGACGCTTGTCGGGCTGTAGAGCGGGTTGACCTCATATTCGGCCCAGCCCTTCCCACGCGCCATTCGGCTTTCAACCATCAGGTTGAGGACGTGATGGCCGGGATAGCCTTCATGGCATCCAAGGTCTACCGCCCGGCTTATCCGGATCGGCAAATCGGTGTTGATCTGGATCAGGCTCTTGTAGTTGCCCTTGTAGTAATTGTACCCCGACCAGGTCTTGCCCGTCACGAACTCCATGGTGAAGTTCTCACCGTCTGGTAATTGCATATGGGCAGATGTGCGCGCCTTGCATTCGGCAATGGCGGCATCGAACACCTGGCCCAGCCGATGCTTTGGAATGGTGAAGCGCTCATTGAATGCGTCCACCCGCGCAGCAAGTGTCCCTGGACCGGGGACAAGTTTATCAAGACGCGCCAATACCGGATCATAAGCCGAAAGCGGCTTGAGCACGGGTTCGGTTGCAAATTGGCCACGCGCTTCTTCGGCAAAGCTGAAGCTTCGCCCTTGCAGCATCTGCAACCTGGTTTGTGCAGCAACAAGCATGCCGCGCAGCGCCTTGGCACGTCGCTGATCAGCCGGCGCGAACGAAGCGGCATCGAGGCGCGAAATCATGGCCTTTGCATCGGCAAGCAATGCTGCAACATCACGCGGATTGGCCTTGGCCGCGTCCATCAGGGCCTGCGGTCCATAATAGGCATCAACCCATTCGGCCTCGTGCGTACCTGCCTCGAGCGTCAACCGCAAATAGGCATCAACGATCTCGTCGAGCGGTGTTGAGGCCTTGGTCGATGATGGTGCAGGCAGACCCTCTTGCATCGGACCCGTGCTACAGCCAGCCAAGGCAGCAACACCAGCCAGTGCCAATAGAATAGTCCTTTTCATCATCATTCCTTTGCACGCAAATATTGCGGCTTGGCAAGATAGAGCACCAGTGCACCGACAAGAGCAGAAGCAACCGATCCCATGAGCACACCGATCTTGACTGCATCTCCTTGCGCGGCATCGGTGAATGCCAGTCCTCCGATGAACAGGCTCATCGTGAAGCCGATCCCGCACAGCAATGAAACACCGTATATCTGTGGCCAGCTTGCATGCTTGGGGCGCACGGCAATGCCGAGCCGGGTCACCGTCCAGACACTTGCAAATATCCCCACCTGCTTGCCAAGGAACAGCCCCAGCGCAATGCCGAGCGGCAAAGGTGCCAGCGCCTGTTCGATGCCGACCCCGGAAAGCGAGACGCCGGCATTGGCAAATCCGAATAATGGAACGATGAGGAAAGCCACTGGCTTTGCGAGGATGTGCTCCAGCCTGTGCAATGCCGAATCCTCGGCATCAGGTGCGCCGATCGTGCGGCGGAACGGTATGGCAAATGCAGCCATTACTCCTGCAATTGTTGCGTGCACACCAGACAGTAAAGTCGCGTACCAAAGCAGCATTGCCAATAGCACATATGGCCAAAGCGCGTTCACCTTGAAACGGTTGAGCGCCATCATGGCGAGCCATATCACGGCGGCGGCGGCCAGGGCCGTCAAGTTGAGTTCGGCCGTGTAGAACAAGGCAATGATCGCGACCGCACCCATGTCGTCGACGATCGCAACCGTGGTCAGGAATAGCTTGAGCGAGGCGGGCGCCTTGCTGCCGAGCAGCGCGAGTACGCCGATTGCAAATGCAATGTCTGTCGCAGCCGGAATGGCCCAGCCGCGCACCAGTGCGGGCTCGCCACCCGCGACCGCCAGGTAGATGACGGCCGGGAACAGCATGCCTGCCGCCGCTGCAATCACGGGTAACCGCCTGTCGGCCCATGTTGCCAGGTGCCCATCCACGAACTCGCGCTTTATCTCCAGCCCCACGAGGAGGAAGAAAATCGCCATCAGGGCGTCGTTGATCCACAAATGCACCGTCATCGGGCCCAGCTTCGGGGTCAGCTCAGGGCCAGTCGTCGCGTGGATGAAATGAAAATAGCTTTCAGCCATCGCAGAGTTTGCGACCAGCATGGCGATGAATGCGGCTGCCATGAGCAATATTCCGCCGGCAGCTTCGCTTGCCAAAAAAGTACGCAGCGCGGACCGCGCTTCGCTTGGTTTGTCTGAAAATTCCATGGACAAACTCTATGCAGTGGCTATCGATACTTGGCAAGCGCAGCACCATCGGCATGCTGCGCAATAGCATTTGTCTGGCGAGGTAGCTTAGCTCGCATCATAATCTATCGGGCATTCGAACATTTCTGTTTGGTAAATCGCTGGAACCACTCTTATCTGGTGAATATTTTTCGCAATTCTTGCATTTTGTGATAGAAATTCACAAATGGTGAACGAGATTCGCAAAAACGCAGATGCCCCGGTGACAGTTTTTCACAGGAATAGATATGAGTGACTGGCCTTCACAACCGGCGAGAGAATTTCGCGGGAGAGCGCTGCCGGAGGTAGCAACGCCTGCGGGTTATGCCGCATTGATGTCAGCATATGATCTGGTAGTGCCACTCCCTCCTCGGCTGGCAGCCATATCAGAGCGACATCATCCGGTCGCGACCAGCCAATGGCTGATGCTCACGCCACGCCACCGACCCGATCCTACCCTTAACGCCCAGCTAACTTTCGCGATCAAATGGGAGGGGGTCGACCTTTCCGTTCTCGCCCAGCTTTTTCGCGTGATTGAGCCTGACGATCTCGCCGCATTTATTCGAGCGACGCCAACCGGGGCATTCACGCGCCGGGTTTGGTTTCTGTATGAATGGCTGACAGGCAAACGCCTCGACATCCCCAATGCCGGGAAAGTCCGTTACGTCGACGCAATCGAACAGGGTCAGCAATTCGCCTTGAACAAGGGCGAGCCTTCACCACGCCACCGCGTTGTGAACAATCTGCCTGGTACGCCACGCTTCTGCCCAATGGTTTGGCGCTCAAAGACACTCGCACAGGCCACCGGAAAAAACCTTGATGCGCGCGCACGCGAACAGATAGGCCGCGTTCGACCCGACCTGGTCGCGCGCGCTGCCGCCTTTTTGCTGCTTAATGACTCTAAATCCTCATTTGCCATCGAAGGCGAGCGGCCAACAGGAAAACGTGCAGTGCGATGGGGACAAGCAATCGCGCAAGCGGGAAATTCGCAGCTGAGTTTGCCCGAATTTGATCGCCTGCAACGCACGGTCATTGGTGACGCGCGGTTCGTGCGCTTAGGCTTGCGCGAAGAAGGCGGTTTTGTCGGTGTCCACGACCGCGAAACGGGTGACCCTATCCCAGACCATATAAGCGCGCGCGCAGACGATCTGGAAGACCTCCTTGCAGGTCTGGTCGCATATATGGCGCGCATAGTCTCTGGCGGCTACGATCCTGTCGTAGCAGCTGCCGCCCTTTCATTCGGCTTTGTCTATATTCATCCCTATGTCGATGGAAACGGACGTATTCATCGCTGGCTCATCCATCATGCACTCGCTGCGGCAAATTACAATCCGCCCGGACTGGTTTTTCCCGTCAGCGCTGCAATTCTCAGGCAGCTTGATGACTATCGTGCCGTGCTCGAAACCTATTCCAAACCACTTCTCGCGGAGATCGAATGGCGTCGAACACCCAAGGGCAACGTAATCGTAACGAACGATACCGCTGACTATTACCGCTTTTTCGATGCAACCGCACATGCCGAGTTCCTCTATGCCTGCGTAGAGCAAACAATTGTCGAAGATCTGCCCAGAGAGGTCGCGTTTCTCGAAGCATTCGATCGCTTCAGCCTGGGCGCGCAAGAGATAGTCGACATGCCTTTCGACCGTGTCGAGCTCTTGCAAAAATTTCTCCAACAGCATGACGGCCAGCTTTCACAGCGAGCCCGATCACGCGAATTTGCCGCACTGACCAACGATGAGGCCGTGCAAATCGAAGAGCTTTACCGTGATTCCTTTGGAGCGACGATCCAAGCAGAGACGTGAAATCCGGCATGAGATCGTCAACCCCAGGTTCCAAGAAAGCGACATGCGTGACGGGCAATCCTTGGCAAGCGCAGCACCATCGGCATGCTGCGCAATAGCATCACTTCGGTGAGTTAACGCGACAAATGTTCCATGAAAAAACCTGCCGCAGGTTGCATTGTCCACCAGTATTAGCGGCGCGGCCTTTATTAGGCCCCGAAAAGGCGTTAGTGTCATCTCAATCGAATATGGACATCTATCTTCCCATAGCAAATCTGTCGGTCAACGCGCTGGTCATCATCCTCCTTGGGGGAGGGGTGGGCATGCTCTCGGGAATGTTTGGCGTGGGCGGCGGGTTTCTCACTACACCTCTTTTGATCTTCTACGGCATACCGCCCACGGTAGCTGCTGCCTCAGCGTCAACCCAGGTAACAGGGGCAAGCGTTTCAGGCGTATTTGCCCACATGAAGCGCGGCGGCGTCGATTTCCAGATGGGGGGAGTGCTCGTCGTTGGCGGGATGTTTGGAACACTTGCCGGAGCGCTGATCTTCGAATTGCTGGAACGACTTGGCCAGATCGATACCGTCATCAACATTCTTTACGTTCTCATGCTCGGCAGCATTGGCGGGCTGATGGCAAAGGAGAGCCTCACGAGCGTGCTTGCTGTACGATCGGGCCGACCCGTCCCTGCCCGCAAGCGGCGCCATCACCCCCTGGTTGCCAACCTGCCCATGCGCTGGCGCTTCTACCGCTCGGGCCTCTATATTTCTCCTCTCGCTCCGCTAATTCTCGGTTTCATCACAGGTATCATGACAATGCTGCTTGGGGTTGGCGGCGGTTTCATCATGGTCCCCGCGATGCTCTACTTGCTGGGAATGGGTGCGCAGGTCGTGGTGGGGACGTCGCTGTTCCAGATATTGTTTGTCACGATCTCTTCCACGATGATGCACAGCCTCACCACCAAGGCAGTCGATATCGTGCTTGTCGTGTTCCTTCTGATCGGCAGCGTGACAGGCGCGCAGATCGGCGCGCGCCTCGCGCAGCGCATGCGCCCGGAATATCTGCGGCTGCTGCTGGCGGCAATCGTGCTCCTGGTAGCACTGCGCATGGCACTCGGCCTGGGCTGGCGACCAGATGAAATCTACACGGTACAGTCATTGTGAACAGGTTGCTGCTTTGCCTGCTGCTGGTCTTGTGGCCTTCGATCGCCACGGCCCAGGCAGAACCAAAGCTGGTGCCCGACGTATCGCAGCGCCAGATCAATATCCAGTCCGGTTTCACCGGCGCCGAGATGCTCCTGTTCGGCGCGATCATTTACCCCCGCGGCGTTGCCCCGGAGGGCCAGATTGACGTAGCTGTGGTGCTGCGAGGACCAACCCGGGCGATTACGCTACGCGAAAAGCAGAAGATCGCGGGAATATGGATCAATGCCGACAGCAATGATTTCAGGTCAGTCCCTGCTTATTATGCGATTGCATCGTCAAGACCACTCAAGGAAATCGTCGACAGCAAGACAGCTGCGATTTACGAGCTCGGGCTCGACAAGCTCCAGCTATCGCCAAGTGGTGAAGTCGACGCAAAGGAACAGCGGCGCTTCATCAACGGCCTGGTCGAGCTGAACAGGCGCAACGGACTGTTCCGGCAAGAGGCGGGCACCGTCGAGATCACCGACCAGGTCCTCTACCGCGCGCGCCTCAACATACCATCAAGCGTTCCGGTTGGCATTTACACCGCAGAAACACTTCTGATCCGCAACGGCCGCATCATCGTCGCCGATGACGATGTCGAGGTCCGGATCAGCAAGACCGGCTTTGAGCAGCTGGTAACGATCCTGGCACGAGATTATGCGCTCTTCTACGGTACCATGGCGGTGCTGGTTTCGGTGCTGCTGGGATGGTTCGCAGGCTATATTTTCCAGCGTCTTTGAGATTTTCAGCGGGCGCCCTTGGTAAATATTTCTTTACCTTCAGGCCTTAACCCTGCGGTTTACGGACCTCAAGGGAACAGCATCAGCATGGATATTGGAAATCATCAGTTTTCTGCCGGACACGCGGCCGAAAATGCCGCTGGTCAGGCCACCTCCTCGCAGCCAATATCGCTGACCCCGGCTATCAATCGCACGCCGATGACCGGCCCTACCGTCTACCATATCGGTTTCGTGACGGAAATTGCCGGCTCAAGCTCGCAAATTTCGCTCGATACCCAGATTCTTCACGAGCTCGTCGGGCATAGTGACCCGAGCATTGCCATGTCAGGCCAGGTGGGCAGCCAGATCAAGATACGTGTCGGCAACACGTGGTTGCTTGCAAGTATCCGCACCCAGCGCCTGCACGAAAGCGAAGCCGGAGTGATCCAGGCCCAGGTCGATTTCCTGGGAGAGGGCGATGAAGAAAAACTCACCGGCAAGATCTACAATTTCCGCCGGGGCGTAACGCGCTACCCGGTGCCGGGATCGGAAGTCTATGCCGTGTCGAGCCCAGACATGAAGCAGGTTTATGCAGCAGACTCCCGCGCGCATATCGAAATCGGTACCGTGTTCCCGACCAAGGACATCAGGGGGGCCCTCTATATCGACGCGATGCTCGGCAAACACTTTGCCCTGTTGGGTTCGACAGGTACAGGTAAGTCGACCAGCGCCGCGCTCATCCTGCACAAGATCTGCGACATAGCGCCCGAGGGGCACATCGTCATGATCGATCCGCACGGCGAATATTCGGCGGCGTTCAAGAGCAATGGTGCCATTTTCGACGTCAACAACCTCGCCATGCCGTATTGGATGATGAACTTTGCCGAGCATTGCGAGGTATTCATCACCTCGAGCGGCGACGAGAAACAGATTGACCGTGACATCCTGGCCCGGTGCCTGTTGCAGGCACGGTCAAAGAACCGGATTGCCGAGAGCATTGGCAAGCTCACGGTCGACGCGCCCATTCCCTATCTGCTTTCAGATCTGACGAATATCATCCAGAACGAGATGGGCAAGCTCGACAAGGCAACGTCATCAGCTCCCTTCATGCGCCTGAAGGGAAAGATCGAGGAAATGAAAGGCGACCCACGCTATAATTTCATGTTTTCGGGCATGCTGGTAGGCGACACGATGGCCGATTTTGTGGGCAAGATCTTCAGATTGCCGAGCGGTGGAAAACCAATTTCGATCATCGACGTGTCGGGGGTTCCCTCGGATATAACGTCAACGGTCGTTGCCGTATTGTCGCGGCTGGTATTCGATTACGCGATCTGGTCGCGCAACGAACCCCAACGCCCCATCCTGCTTGTTTGCGAGGAAGCCCACCGCTACATTCCCTCCGACCGCGTGTCGAAGGACAGTGCGGTCAGGACAATTCTCGAGCGCATCGCAAAGGAAGGCCGCAAATACGGAGTCTCGCTTGGCCTGATCACGCAACGTCCATCCGATCTTGCCGAAGGCGTGCTTTCGCAGTGCGGTACGATTATTTCAATGCGCCTCAACAACGACCGCGACCAGGCATTTGTTCGCGCCGCAATGCCCGAAGGCGCGCGCGGCTTTCTCGATTCCATTCCAGCCCTGCGCAACCGCGAATGCATCATTTGTGGCGAGGGTGTATCGATCCCGATCCGGGTAGCGCTCGACAATCTCGAAGAGAACAAGAGGCCGGCATCCGAAGATCCGCTATTCTCGGAACTCTGGCAGGAATCGGGTGGAGAAGCCGAGATACTGGAACGCGTTGTGCGTCGCTGGCGGGCCCAGGGCCGCTAGGCACCTGGCATCAGGGCTGACGGCGTTCGAACGGTTTCAGTCCACGCCCGAGGCGATTTGCCCCGAGCGAGATCTTGTCGCCTGACCAGTCCGCCAGGAAGACCGTTTCGCGTTCAACCCCTGGCGCAATGCTCGCTTCGTTAGCGCTAATCGACAGGCCTACACTGCTGTTGGTTCGGCCTTCGGGAGCCACTGTAATGAAGGCGCTGTAATTTTCCTTGCTGGCACCCTGGACGAAGATATTACGCGCGATGCTGCCGGTTGCCCCGTTTGGAAGATCAATCATGTAATTGGTGTCCTTGCCCCTGGTGTCGTCAAAGGCACTGTCGGAAACGGTGATGCGCGTGGCACGCGATTTCACATAATGGCCACCATTGCCGCGCTCGAACCGACTGTTGGTTACACGCAGCGAGCCATATTCACCGATGTAGATGCTATGTGCACAGGACAACCCCCGATCGCAGCGACCCAGTCCCGAAAAGGTCGACTGGTCGATGGTGATTGAACCTTCCGGGTCGCTGGCGGTCAATATCCCTTGTTCGCTGTTGCGAAAAATCGCGCGCGTAACCGTGAGATTGCCTTTCTCGAGACGGATACCTGCACCATTGGCATCGGGCACCCGCATGTTCTGGAAGATGATACCATCGATTGCGGCTGCTTCGCCGCGCAGCACGAGTGCGGCCTTGCTCTCGCACGTGACGCTGTCGAAAAATGTCTGGCCAGGCAAGGCTGCACGATAGGAAATGCTTCCGGCCTGTTGAACTGCACATTGCCTGTGGGTACCCGGACCGATGATGATCGTGCCCTTGTCACTGCCAATTGCGTCGACTGCCTGCTGCAGGCGAGCATAAGAACGCCCGGTTTCGGCCACGCGAAATGCCGCAGACTGTGCGCTTGCCACCGAGGGTAGAGCGGCAAGGGATGTCGCCAGCAACAGCATCTGTCGGATCAGTCTGGGCATTATCGAGGTCCTCGTCATGTTGGGTTTGCTATTCCTCGCATAACCCCAATCCACGCCAAGGTCGCCAATTAAGGTGGTTGATTCTGCCACCGTTTCGTTTCGGAACGAAATGGCCATGGCTGGTAAATCCGCAAGCCCCACAGGCCAGGCGCCGGTAAGGTGGCGGCTGGCCCAATGATTACACGTTGAGATTGGGCCTGAGCCAGCGCGTCGCCGTCTCGATGTCGACACAGCGACGCTGTGCATATTCATTGACCTGGTCCTCGCCGATGCGTGCGACGCCGAAATATTCAGCCTGGGGATGTCCGAAATAGAAACCGCTGACAGCAGCCGTCGGAAGCATGGCAAAACTCTCGGTCAGGGTAATCCCGGTCCGGTGGGTTGCATCAAGCAGGTCGAACAAAATCGGCTTCAAGCTGTGATCAGGACACGCCGGATATCCAGGAGCTGGACGGATGCCGCGATATTCCTCGCGGTTCAGCGCCTCTGCGCTAAACTGTTCATCTGGCGCATAACCCCAGAGTTCCTTGCGGACATGCTCGTGCATGCGCTCGGCAAACGCCTCGGCCAACCGGTCCGCCAGTGCCTTCAGCATGATATCGGAATAATCGTCGATATGCGCCTTGAACTGCGCGAGATGGGTCCCGATGCCGTGGCCTGTGGTGACTGCGAAGCCACCGATCCAGTCACCGTTTTTGCTGATGAAATCGGCAAGGCACATATTGGCCCTACCTTCTCGCTTGGCCACTTGCTGTCGCAGGAACGGGAGCTTCACATGGCTTTCGTCATCAAGGTGGATGATGACATCATCGCCCTTTCGCGTACACGGCCATAGCCCGGCCACGCCCTTGGCGCGCAACCATTTCTCGTCGACGATCCGGTCGAGCATGGCCAAAGCGTCGGTGAACAGGTTGCGCGCGCTTTCGCCCACCACCGGGTCTTCGAGGATTTCCGGATAATTGCCGTGCAGTTCCCAGGCCCTGAAAAAGGGCGTCCAGTCAATATATTTGCGCAAGTCGGCCAGGTCCCAGTCGTCATAGGAATGAACGCCTGGCTTGAGGGGAGCCGCCGGCTTCAGCGCTTCGTCCATTTCGAAGGCATTGGCGCGGGCTTCCTCGAGAGTTGCAAGGGGTTTTGCGGTCTTGCCGGCGCGGGCAATCCGGATATGCTCATATTCAGCGCGCGTTTCAGCCACGAACTTGTCGGCCAGCGTTTCGCTGACCAGTGGTCCCGCGACCCCGACTGCACGCGACGCGTCAAGCACGTGTATCACCGGGCCGGAATAGACTGGCTCGATCCTGAGTGCTGTATGGGTCTTTGATGTCGTTGCACCACCGATCATCAACGGCATTGTCATTCCCGCCTTTTGCATTTCTTCGGCAACAGTGACCATCTCGTCGAGCGACGGCGTGATGAGACCAGACAGCCCGATCATGTCGGCGTCATGCTCATTTGCGGCTTTCAATATCTCCGACCAGGCGACCATCACGCCGAGATCGACGATTTCGAAACCGTTGCATTGCAGGACGACGCCGACGATGTTCTTGCCGATATCATGGACGTCACCCTTGACGGTGGCCATGATGATCTTGCCCTTACCCTTCGAGCCAGCCACTTTTTCGGCCTCGATATAGGGAAACAGGTGCGCAACTGCCTTCTTCATGACGCGCGCAGACTTCACCACCTGTGGCAGGAACATCTTGCCCGAGCCAAACAGGTCCCCAA
>JBATDO010000195.1:0-4792 GCA_049663505.1 Sphingorhabdus sp. | reverse complement strand
ACCTATATCCCGATGTCGCGCGGGTTTGTCTATCTGGCAGCGGTCGTGGACTGGCATACGCGCCGCGTGCTCGCCTGGCGGCTTTCGATCACGATGGAGACCGGCTTCTGCATCGCCGCAGTCGAAGAAGCGCTCGCCAAATTCGGTAAACCTGAAATATTCAACACCGATCAGGGAAGCCAGTTCACGAGCCTCGACTTTACCAGGCTACTGAAGCAGCACGGCATTGCGATCAGCATGGACGGCAAGTGAGCCTGGCGCGATAATGTCTTTGTCGAGCGCCTTTGGCGCTCGGTGAAATACGAAGAAGTGTATCTCAAGGCGTATGACAGCGTCACCGAGGCGCGCATATCGCTGGGCCGCTATTTCGATTTCTACAACCGAGTCCGTCCCCATTCAGCGCTTGGCCGGCAAACACCCGACCAAGCCTATTTCAACCAGACACCGCTAGCACAAGCGGCATGAATTTCGCCGCCATTCTTGCAGCATCACTCCGGTCGGGCTATGCCCTCCCTGCGTGCCACTGCAAGAATGGCAAACACAACGGCAAGCGGCAGACATTCCACTTATCTTAGGCGGAAACCTGTTCAGACAATCCCGACCACTTCACTCTCGCCAACCGGACACTACCCATTAGTGCAGCATTGACTGGCGTAGTCCGTCTATTACACAATTTATCTGATGATCGGGACTGACACACCGCAGACCCGTTGTCTCCTCAAGTTTCGTGCATATCACTTGCGTGGAAGCGCCGCCGCCAGTGAGCAAGATACCATTAAAATGTATATCCGCGCAGATTTCGGGCGGTGAATCGTTCAGCAAGTCCATAACAATTTCTACAATATGTTCCATATGCCGGTCGACAACCGATGCCAGTTCGCAGGTTGGGAAGGGCATATTTTCGGGCAGGCCCGTAAGCAGATTATGCCCCTTAATATCGATTGAACTTTCCACTGCTGCCGGGTGGCTCATCCAATCAAAAATTTCGCATTTCACCCGCTCGGCGGTTACCTCGCCGATCTGGAATTTATAGCGTGAGTGCAGATATTCCATGATTGAATGGTTCAGCGATTCACCCCCTAATCGGACCGCGCGATACGCACAAATACCGCCCAAAGATATAATTGCTGCTTCGGTAATCCCGGCCCCGCACTCGACGATAAGGGTGGCGACAGGCAATGTCACATCGATACCGGCACCCATAGCGGCAGCTAGCGGTTCGTCCCACAATTTCACGGATTTGAAGCCCACATCCATGGCTGCCGTTACCAAAGCATTGCGTTCCGCCTTAGTCGCATCGATCGGCACACCTATAACAGCGCTCAACCGCGATATGCGCCGTGTTGCCATGCTTGTTTTGACGGCGTGCTCCAGAAACTGCCGGGCTGCGTTCATGTCGTTGAGCACGCCCCGGCTGAGCGGTCGAACCAGTTTCAGATCTCCGGTCGTGTGACCCAGCATTTTGGCAGCCATATGTCCCGCGCTGAGCAGTTTCCTGTTGTCTGCCGGTCCGGCAAAGCAGCAGATCGAGGGTTCATCAAAGACTATCCCTTCTTTGGCGGTAATGATCCGGGTGTTAGCGGTACCTAGATCTATAGCAAGATCGGGACGCTCGGTTCTGGAAAAGAGATTAATCATGGCATGGCCATAGCGTCGGTATTGGATTATGTAAGCCCAATTGGCAAAGCTGGCTCAGCCGCGACAAACCCAGAAGTTTCGGCAAGGGTACCAATGGCGACATCGTTTGTCTTTCGGATGACAGGATTGGAGCCGCTTTGGATTTGCTAAGAGTCAGGGGTACGAGCGCGAAGCGGATGATATGCATCTAATGCCTACCGCGCATATCTACCAAGCCCTAGACCCGCGGGCTCAATGGCAGGCTGGGTGCCGCCGATGAGGCTTGCAACGAGATGCCCCGACCCACATGCCATTGTCCAGCCAAGGGTGCCATGGCCGGTGTTGAGAAAGAGATTTTCAATTTTGGTATGGCCAATTACTGGCGGGCCATCTGGAGTCATCGGTCTCAGTCCGCTCCAGAAATTCGTATCCCCGACCGCGGCGCTTCCCGGGAAAAGCTCATTCAGACAATGGAGCAAGGTAGCTTGACTCCGAGCAGGCAGACGATCGTTGAAGCCTGAAATCTCGGCCATGCCGCCGACCCGAATCCGATCACCAAGGCGCGTAATCGCAATTTTATACGTATCGTCGAGCAATGTGGATACAGGGGCCAGAGCAGGATCGCTAACGGGAAGCGTAATCGAATAGCCTTTGACCGGATACACAGGCAGGCTGATCCCGGCGGGACGGAGCAGTCGGGGCGAGTAACTGGCGAGGGCTACGAGATAGGCATCGCCAGTGAGACTGCCTTGAGCTGTTTTTACCCCAATGACGCGTCCATCGCGCAGTTCGAGCGATTCAATGGTCATGTTATACTGAAAGTCCACGCCCGACGCTTTGAGCCATTTTTCCAATGCGTGCGAAAACATGTGGCAGTCTCCCGTCTCATCATCCGGTAACCGCAACCCGCCCGCTATGTGACTTGACGATTTTGCAAGGCCGGGCTCGGCCCGTTCGCAACCGTGCCGATCGAGCAGTTCGTAAGGGATGTTGAAATCGTCGAGTATTTTTCTGTCCCTCTCGCTGGCTGTTAGCTGTTTGGCCGTGCGGAAGAGTTGAAGCGTACCCTGGGTGCGATGCTCATAGTCAATGCCGAGTTTCTGGCGCAGTACTCCCAGCTGATCTCTGCTGAACTCGGCCAGATGCACCATGCTTTTCTTATTCACCGAATATCGCCGATCGGTACAGTTACGCAGCATCGCAATAATCCATGATGCCATCGCAAGGTCGAGTTTCGGCCGAAAGATTAACGGCGCATGCTCCATCATCAACCAGCGCAGCGCCTTTAGCGGAATGCCGGGTGCGGCCCATGGCGACGCATAGCCCGGAGAAATCTCCCCGGCATTTGCGAAGCTGGTTTCAAGTGCGGGTCCTGGCTGCCTGTCGATAACCGTCACGTGATGGCCTTGCTGCACCAGATAATAGGCCGATGTAAGGCCGATTACGCCTGCGCCGAGGACTAGGACCCTCATTGAAAATTTCCCGGCCTGATGTCGGTCGAACCGTTGTTCAAATAGACGCGCTGATGCCGCGAACCCAATCGAACCAATATTTCATATGGTATCGTTTCCGCATCTCTTGCGATATCGCAAAGCGATTGAGCCCTGCCGATTATTTCGACAAAATCGCCTTCGCGCAATGAGGATTCACGCAAACCGGAGACGTCAATCGACAGACTGTCCATCGAAATCCTGCCGACGATCGGCAGGCGAATACCCTGATGCCAAGCGGCACCTTTGCCACTCAAGCTTCGCGGAATGCCATCAGCGTAGCCAATGGCGATAGTGGCGAGGCGCGAGATGCCGGAAGTGATATGGTCATGGCCATAGCCCACCCCAGTCCCGCGCGGAACATCGCGAATTTGGATAACCCGGGCGTCAAGATTGATCACCGGGCGAAGCTGCGACTGTGGTAGGCCGCCGAACAGCCCGATACCTGAACGAACCATATCGAAGCCAAAGCCCGCCAGGAAACTTCCGGCGCTATTGGCAATCGATGCGGGTATCCCATCTGCATGCGAGATGATGCGACGGAATTTCGCCAATTGACTTTCGTTGACTGGGTGAGCTGTCTGGTCGGCACATGACAGATGCGTCATTATCAGCTCGAGAGATAATTCATCGGCTAATTTCGGCTCAGCCATCAACATGATGGCAGTCTCAATATCGATGCCAAGTCGGGTCATTCCGGTATCGATCTGGACGGCACCGCCAAGTGGATGTCCTTTGTGTCTGGCAAGCGTTCGCCAACGCATGATCTGGCTCGACGAGTTCAACACCGGAATGAACCCCCAATGCGCACAAGCCGGTTCACAACCGGGATCGAGGCCGTTCAGGATGAATATATGATTACCAGGACCCACGGTTTCAAAGAGCAGGAATGCTTCGCTCAGATGCGCAACGAAGAAATGCCGGCAACCTTCATCGACCAGCGCTTTCGCAACTTCGCCAGCGCCGAGCCCATAAGCATCCGCTTTAAGCACCACGCCGCATTTTGCTGGAGCGACATGACTGCTGATCGCCACATAGTTGGCGCGGACTGCATTCAGATCAATGGTCAGTTGGCTCGAATAGCTCGGACAAACAGCAATCACGAGAAGTCTCCTTCGGTCAGGAGCATAGCGGTTATATATTCGAATGTTCCGTCCAACTGATGCTTTAACTTGCATATTTAGCAATTATTTCGCAGAATGTGCTATTGCGTGGAGAATTTATATGCCCAGTCTTGATGCGGCCGACCGGAGGATACTCAATCAGTTGCGGTTGAACGGACGTCTGACGAATAGCGCACTATCCGAAATTGTTGGATTGTCGCCGTCTGCTTGCCTCAGGCGCGTCAAGTTGCTCGAACAGTCAGGCATCATACGTGGATATGTTGCAATTGTTTCGGACACACCTCCCGATGAGGGGATTGTCGCGATTGTACAGGTCGAGTTGGAAAAGCAGAATGAAGAATATCTAGCGCGTTTCGAGAAGGCCATCATCGAACAGCCCGATATTCAGGACTGGCATTTGATGAGCGGTGCCCATGATTATATATTGCGCGTGCGCATCGCCAATATCAACGAGTACGGCCTGTTCCATCGCGACGTGCTTTCTAGGCTGCCAGGCGTATCTCGAATTACCTCCAGCTTTGCTATCCGAAGCCACAGCAGGACAATTTAGTAGAGGGCTAA
>JBATDO010000194.1:0-2680 GCA_049663505.1 Sphingorhabdus sp. | reverse complement strand
CAAGATGCGTGCATTTGTTCGATTTCGCATGGTCGAAACAGATCTGGGGGAAGTTTATGTGGCATGGTTTGAACCCGATCACCACATAACGCGTGCCAACGCTCAATTTTTCATTGACCGTTTTGCTGGAATGCGCTGGTCAATCCTCACTCCTGATGTGGCATTGCATTGGGACGGCAAGCATTTGCAAGAAGGACCTGCCGCATTGCGCCAAGATGCGCCAGCAGAAGATGCGATCGAAGGCTATTGGCAAACTTACTATGCATCGATTTTCAACCCTGCCAGGCTAAAGGTAAGGGCAATGCTCTCGCAAATGCCCCGGAAATACTGGCGTAACATGCCAGAAACTGGCGTGATACCGAACCTTATAAAAGGAGCTCGAGCTCGGGAGGAGACTATGCTCCAAGGTTTCGCAGCGCAGCCTGCAAGCGAGGACGAATAGTGAGGTAGCGAAGATAAAGCCATTCCATGGCAGACCTAATGAGGCGGATACGAACCGCCAATCCCAATGGTCGAAGGAGGGGTATCGCTCGCCACATCACGCCGAATGCTCCAGCCCCAGAATGCATTATGCCATCTTCCTCGGCGTGAAGACGCGCGAGCATCAATTCCCTGCTGATTGGACAGCTGCTATCGCTTCTTGATATGTCAATAAAGGTGATAGCACGGCGCTTGTCCAGTCGCTGCATCAAACCGATCTCGCGACTGCACATCGGGCAAGCGCCATCATACCATACATTCACGAGGCTCAATTCACCGGACCCGAGGCAAGCAGGTGGAAAATGAGTATGGTCTCCGGATAGGATGCCGGCATTTGCAGCCCAACTGTCATTAGCGCCTCACCGCTGAACAAATGACCCTCGCCAGTTATGCCCAGGGTTTCAATGGCAGATGGTCCCTTGTTGGCATGCCAATTGCTTGGCCACAACAATTTGACGCGGTATTGCCGTGATGCATCGAGCCCTGAAAACCGGAGACGATCGGGCAAAATCTTCTTTTCGCTCGCCAGATAGGCAAGCCAGAACAAGGCCTCGCTCCGATCGGATGCGACCACTGCATGTGCCAGAAGATGAGACGGCAAATCCAGGCGATATGTCTCGCCACTGTGCAACAATGAACGGTGGTGCTTATGCAGCGCAATCGCATTTTTCAATTGAACGAGGTCGGCAGCTGGCTCTGTAAGCAGATTAAGCTCGAGACCCATATGGCCGACAAGAGCTGTTGCTGCGCGCATTGCCATGGTCAGTCGTCGTCCCGTGACGTGGCAATGACCGGGGCCCACGTGGCAACCGAGAATTTCGGGGGGCAGAAAAAAACTGGCCCCTCGCTGGATGTGCAGGCGATCTATCGCGTCATTGCTATCGGAAGTCCAAACTCGATCGCTATGCGCAAGGACACCCATGTCGGCTCGCGCGCCACCCGAGGCACAGCTTTCGATTTCAACATGAGGATGCGCAAGACGCACCCGGTCGAGCAAGGCATAGAGCGCATGCACCTGAGCATAAGCGCGCGCCCGCCCGTCCAAATCACCGGGATGGCTTAGGTCGCGGTTCATGTCCCACTTGATATAAGATATGTCGTGATCACTCAGGACCGCGTCGATTTGGCCAAAAAGGTAATCGGCCACTTCAGGGCGGCTGATATCCAGCACATATTGACCGCGAAACGGTATCTGCTGAACTCCAGCGGCTCCCAAAACCCAGTCGGGATGTGCTCGAAACAGGTCGCTGTCAGGATTCACCATTTCAGGTTCAAACCAGATACCCATTTCCATGCCCAGGCCCGTCACGTGATCAACGAGCGGCCCAAGGCCTTCTGGATAGACCTCACCCGATACCACCCAGTCGCCAAGCCCCGCGCTATCGTCTCGTCGATCACCAAACCATCCGTCATCAAGAACGAACCGCTCGACGCCCATTTCTGCTGCGCGGTTTGCCAGTTCCTTCAACCGATCGACATCATGATCGAAATAGACCGCCTCCCAGGTATTGTAATGCACGGGCCTTGGCTTGGCGCGCATTTGCGGTCGCAAAATTTGCTTGCGGACGTGGCCGTGGAACTTGCGGCTGAGCGCGCTGAATCCGTTGGCGCTATACGCAGCGATAATATGAGGGCTTGCGAATTGTTCGCCCGGTGCGAGCCTGATTTCTCCTGGTAGGAGCAAGGCACCCAGACTGGCAAATACACGGCCATCAGTTAGTGTATCGACGCGCAACCTGTGATTTCCACTCCAGGCGAGATGAAATCCGTACACGTCCCCTGACTGCTCGTTTGTATCACTTGTGGCAAGCAACACGGCCGGATAGCTGAAATGTGATGTCCGACCACTGCGATTTTCGCGCAGATAACTGCCTGTTGCGCGCGCGATACGTTCCTGACCGAATTCCTGCGTCCAGCGGCCGGTGAACCCAATGATGTCGGTCATGGTCTGCGGTACAGGAAGACAGGCAGTTGCCATGTCGTTCAAATCGATCACATCCTGGCCTCGATTGATGAGGATCACACCGATGTCGAGTACCCCGGTATGCGGATCGATACCGATGCGATATTCCAGGTCCATCAGTGTCGATTCATCGCGGCAGGTGATGCTGGCACCTTTTTCATGCGCCTCGACCTCATGCACGTTGAACAAGCTGGCCCAATCCCGACCCTTGCGGTGAGCAGAAAATCCCGAGAGCAT
>JBATDO010000193.1:0-2302 GCA_049663505.1 Sphingorhabdus sp. | reverse complement strand
GAAGCGGACCATCGAGTATACCTTTACCGGGAAAGTAAGCGTGTCCGGACCACTTGTAAAAAAGGTGATCACGAAGTCGTCAAGACTGAGAGTGAAAGCAAGAAGTGCCCCAGCAATCAAGGCGGGCTTGATATGCGGCAACAAGACATCGCGGAATGTTTGCCACTCACTTGCTCCCAGGTCCTTTGCCGCTTCCTCTTCTTCTTTGTTGAAGGTAGCAAGTCGCGCGCGCACAACCATCGTCACGAACGGAAAGCAGAACGTAATATGTGCAATGGTAATCGCTGAGAGGTTAAGTGGCCAAATAAGATCAGTCGGCCACTCTGCCTTCGAAAAAAAGATGAGCATTGCGACACCGAGGCAAATTTCGGGCACGATTATTGGCAGAGCCATGGTTCCATCCACGGCGCTTTTAAAAGGGAAGCGGAAACGCCATAACAGCACTGCAGCCAGCGTTCCGAGCACAAGGCTGGCGAGCGTCGCGAGCGCGGCAATGGTAAGCGAATTTCCCAGTGCTTCGAGCAATGTGTCGTTGCCCAGCGCTTTCTCATAATATTTCAACGTAAATCCGCGCCAGACTACGTTGCGCTTGCTGTCGTTGAAGCTGAATACCATCAATACGATCAACGGCGCATACAAAAACACCATCGTTGCCGCCACCCAACAGCGCATCCAGAGTTTCCTGGTATATTCAAGCGGTGCAATCGGTGTGGCGTTGAAAATACCCATCGTTACCGATCCACCGGCTTTTTGCGCAAAGATTGCAAGGCTATCAAGATGAACATCGCGTAAATCAGCAAGAATGACAGCGCAGCACCAAAAGGCCAGTCATTTGCGCGCTTGAATTGACGTTCTATGACGTTGGCTATCATCTGGCTGTCTGTGCCACCCATGAGATCGGGCGTGAGATAAGCACCAAGCGCTGGAATTAGCGTAATCATGACGCCTGCAAAAATCCCGGGCGCAGCAAGCGGTAATACGATCTTCATGAACGTGCGCAAATGTCCGGCGCCCAAGTCAAGGCTGGCCTCTATCAAGGATCGGTCAAGGCGATCCAATGCTGCATAGAGAGGCAGAACCATGAACGGCAGATGCACATAGACCAACCCGAATATGACAGCAAAATTGTTG
Organism: Sphingorhabdus sp.; assembly: GCA_049663505.1. Classification (GTDB taxonomy): domain Bacteria; phylum Pseudomonadota; class Alphaproteobacteria; order Sphingomonadales; family Sphingomonadaceae; genus Sphingorhabdus_B. The sequence continues at coordinate 1,171 of JBATDO010000193.1, read as the reverse complement.
TACAACAAAGGCAGCGGTTCCCATGTTGGTAATGGTTCCAGCCCGATCAACGCTTTTAACCAGCTAGCAGAACCCCACAACGCGCCTAGTCCTTTGTTGGCGTAGCCTTGCGATCCCATGAGAATCATCAGCGAATAGGTGCGGATAAGCAGATTGGTCCAGAACGGGAGCATGATGCCAAGCAGCAGCCAGGGCCGCCATTTGGGCGAAGCAAATGTTATTGCCATTGCAACCGGGAATCCGGTCAAAAGACATATCAGCGTTGTGAGTGCAGCGACGGCAAAGCTCTTCAGGAAAATCGATAGATACAGCCACTCGGTTGCACGCTTGTAGTTGTCGAGGGTCCCGGAGATCTCGATCTCTGCCAAGCCGATATTCGAACCAAAACTGTAAAGCCAGACGATGAACATTGGGACGACGAAAAACAGAGCAGTCCACAACAGGGGTATTGATGCTATCGCTGCGAAAGGACCCTTCTGGTCTTTCCAGTCCTGTTCGGTTGCCATGGGATCAGGCGGCCCGGACGCGGGTAAACGCCTCCTCGTAAAGTGGCTGTAATTCAGCGTTGAACTTGGCATATTCACACTTGGCCAAAACATCGGCCGGTGGATAAATTACCGGGTTATTCTTGTAGCTATCCGGCATTAAAGCCTTGGCCGCGGCGTTCGGCGTTGGATACAGGATTGATTCTGTAAGCTTCTTGCCATTTTCAGCGTCGAGGATGAAGTTGATAAATGCGTGTGCGTTCTTGGGATGCTTTGCTCCTTTGGGAATGCACAGGTTGTCTGAGTTGAGCTGACTGCCTTCCTTGGGAACAACAAAACCAATATCGGGGTCTTCAACCATCGACTGTGCGATATCCCCATTGTACTCAAGAACCAGATCGACTTCGCCCTTTGCCAAAAGGTCCTGCCCGTCATCGTCATGGAACTTTTGAATAAACGGCTTTTGCTTGATCATCATAGCCTCGATCGACTTGATGTCGTTTGCCGTCAGTGAATTGACAGATTTACCCAGATATTTTGCATAGAGCCGGAACATGTCTCCGGCTTCCGAAAGGACAGCAATCCGGCCCTTGTACTGATCAGAATCAAACAATGCCTTCCAACTGTCGGGAACGCCTGCCACTTTCGATTTACGATATCCAATACCAAGCACAAGCCAGGTATAG
>JBATDO010000192.1:0-3281 GCA_049663505.1 Sphingorhabdus sp. | reverse complement strand
GTGCTAATCTATCATTCACGGACTGCCCCCACCGCGGCGAATCATCGACTCATTTTCGACCCGCCAGAATGCGGTGCGATGAATCGAGGCAGCCAGTGGACCAGCCGAAAATGAATATCCGTTCATCCTGCCAGTCTCCCATGTCACCGCCCAGATGTTGTAGAAAAAAGCAGCTCTTGGCACTGGGAGTACATAATATGGGGTTTCGGGGTCTTCTCAAATGTTCCGCACAAAAATCTTGGCAGCGCTTGCCGCTGTCGCATTGTTGGTACCTGCACAGGCATTTGCATTACAATGCGTGCCATTTGCGCGCCAGGCATCGGGAATTGAACTGTTTGGCAACGCGAAGACCTGGTGGGACCAGGCTTCGGGACGCTATGCACGTGGTGGTGAGCCCGAAATCGGTGCCGTCATGGCATTCAAGCCCACCCGCTCGATGCCAATCGGTCATGTTGGCACCGTGAGCAAGATCATTTCAGACCGCGAGGTGCTGATCGACCATGCAAATTGGTCAATTATCGAGGGACGCCGAGGTCAGATTGAACGCGGCGCCAAGGTAGTCGATATCTCGGGCGCAGGAGACTGGAGTGAGGTGCGCGTCTGGTACGCTCCGGTCAAAGGTTTGGGTACGTCCAGCTACCCGCTTTACGGCTTCATATACAAGAAGCCCGCCTGATCGAAGCGGGCTCCCCTTCACAAGATATGCAAATGTTTCAGTCGTCGAACTGGATAAAATCAACATTTCCGTCGGTCGCACCACAAGCAAAGCTTCGGTCGCTTCCCCCCGACAAATCACCTTCGACACGCCATCCGTCGCCATCCCTGGTAACTCCGCGCACTTCATCGACGCGCGAACCACCGCGTTCTGCGGCAACTGTACATGCTTCAACGGCCGAGCTGACATCGTTGTTTCGGTAACTGCGATTGCTGTCACGGTCATCTGCGGGATAACGATCGGAGGGATAGGGAACTGGCTCGCGATTTGAACGCCCCTCTTTGCTCGCGGCATCTGCAACAATGGCGATACCTGCCAAGATGGCGATGCCGGCCAGGATATCACCGCCGTCAACACGGTCCCGGTGTCGATAACGCCGCCTGTTCCAACCATTATATTCCGTGGATGCCTTTAGCACCGTCGTTGCGCGATCAAGCGATACCGCTGCGATTGCAGGCGCAGTGGATGTCAGCAATATTGCAGCAGTCCCGATGGCCAGAGCAGCCTTGTTAAAATACCCCATGCTTGCCTCCTGTTGGAGAGCAATCAGCTCTCCTGTGTGAACGTGAATAAATGGTCCAGCCTGTCGCCAGGCTGAACCATTTTTGTCCTGTTTACGGCCTATGAATTAGCGCCACTGTTCAAGCCCGCTATAGTCGATATCGACCACGCGACCGCGCTCTACATAACATGTGAACCGGCCCTTGTCGTATCCACGGGCATATCCCTGGCGATTGCCATAACGGTCGTCACGATCATAGCGGCCCTGGCCACGATTTTGCCCGCGCCAACCGTCCTTGACCACCAGATTACCTGAAACACGATATCCACCACGTGTGCGGTCGATGTCGCGGATCTGGGTAACGTCAGAACGGCTATAACGGTTCGACCAGGTTTCAACTGCGTTGACACACTGGTTCACGGCAGCACGACCGCCGCCATTGCGGTTGGCGTTCCCATAACCACTGCGGCCATAATCATAATCGTCCCGGCCGGCACGCCCATCATCGTAGCGACGGTCATCATAGCGAGGGTCGTCATAACGCTGGCCCCGGTTATTGTCGGACGACGCGATCACCGCGGCAAGTCCACCCAGGATTACTGCGCCTGCAATTACCTCGCCGGCACCAATGCGATCATTGTCACGACGATCTCGCGCTTGAGCGGGGACAGCGACGCTAACCAAAGCTGCAGCTGCAGCCCCGGCGCTAAGCAAGCTCTTGGTCAAAATATTCATCTTCAGTCTCCTGTGCGTCGGCGGGTTGAGTCTCGCTGACAAGCGATGAAATAGACCTGGTCTTCTGATTGATGGCTGAACCGACTTGTCAGCGTCCGTTCATGTGAATCAGCTTTTTGATGAACAACTATGGCGTTGAAAATTGGGGCATTGGAAACTGCGGCATGCCGGATTGGCGCAGGCTGGTAACCGCCAGGCTACGAAATATGTCGATCCGCTCGACGACCGGCAGGGTGATCAGTACATCATAATAATTTCCGGGTTCCTTGCAAAATGAACGACCCACGTCATTCCCGTTGAACGGCGCCTCCGAAATCATGCGTCCCCAGAATTCTACAATCTTGGCTTCTGCTGTGTTGAACTGGTCCGAACTCGGATATCTCCGTTCGACCGGTTCTTGGATCATCTTTAGCAAGACCGCGTTTTGCCTTGTCAGCTGGTCTGGATCACTTGTCCGGCTCACGGGGAAACCGGCACCAAATACACCATCGCATTTTGAATTCAGTGCACTGTCCTTCGATCCCCATATTTCATGTTCGAGAGCAACGAACTGTCCAAGCAACTCGTCATCAAATTGATCAGCATTGCCCAGCAACTGACGCACGAGCGTCGCACGAGCGTCGCCGCTCGCATCGCTCTTGCCGTTGCCGACCGCTGAATTGATCCATGCATCCGACAGCGCAAAGCGGTACTGCCTTGGTTTTGCCGACCTGGCTGCCCTTAGCACCGGGTCGCGAACCAGTTCGGTTTCTATTCCGGACGCCGATGTCCAGGCATTCCCGGGCACCTGAAACTCGCCGGCAAGGCTCAAACGGGTGGCAACGCGCTTGTCCAGCAATTCGGTCGCTTCGGGAAACCACATATCATGAGGCGGTATCTTGAGAGCTGCGTCGATAACGGTGTTCTCCAGCCCTGCCCGCACATAGGCCGAGCGCATTACGTCGTTACCCACGACGTTGCCTTGCGCACTGTCCGGCAGGAAAAACTGGAGCAGCGGCTTGGAAGACTGGTGGAAACCGATCGCCCCAGACGGCGCAATCGAGCGTTCCCGGCCTGCCAGGTAAGCAAAAGTGCATGCCGAGGCGCAAATGACCTCTGCATGGGTATTGAGCCCATGCTTGCGGATCACATTGGCAATTGCGAGCCCTTCGACAAGCAACCCACCGGTGGACGACAGGACAACGGTATTGGCGGATGGGTATTTCTTGATCGCGTCCTTGATTGCCATGGTGATCCCGGAACTGATCATACCTGCAACATGCAAGATCTTTCCATCTGGAGACGCAAGCACGGCATAGCTTTTGGGTCGACTTGCCCTGAACTTCGGAT
>JBATDO010000191.1:0-3000 GCA_049663505.1 Sphingorhabdus sp. | reverse complement strand
GCTTAAGATAAGTGGTTAGCCCTGCAAGAACTTGTTCATTTCTGTCTTGCTGACAGACGTGCTCTGATCACTATCGGCTAACACAAATGCACCCTTGGCCCATTTGTTCTTGCCCGCTTCGTCCATTTCGGCGGTCTTGTTTGGTGTGGAAGCAATGGCCAGTGCAAGCATCCACTTGGTGAATTCGGCCTGTTCCAGAACGCCGCTCTTGTTGGCATCATATTCAGGGAATTCTGATTCGACGATTCTGGTTACAGTGGCTGCGCGCGTTTCTGTTGCTGGCTGTGCAGGCCCGGACGTGGTGGCGGGTTCAACCTCAGTTGCCATTTCTGACCCACGGGGTGCCGCGATAGGATCAGCAAGCTGGGCAAAGGCTGGTACAGATGTCATGGCCAAAATTGTAGAGGTCATTAAAATACGTAACATGTCATTCTCCTTAGTTCGCGACCAAAAATCCAAAATCCGGGATTTATAAAAAACACCAAGATTGATTTATTAGGTCTCGCGATTGTAAATGAACGTTTTACGAATATGTTTCATCCAGAAAATCGTCATTTATTCTATTCATCTATGGAGAAAGCTATTTTAACATTAAGTTGTGGCTGCAATCAGATAAGATGATCGAAAGGTTTCTTTTTTACTTGATCGCCACGTTAATAATTATGGATCAGTGTTTGACGCCTAGCCAAATCACATGCCTTGCGCCACTTTTGCCCTTGTTTGCCCGGACAATCGTTTCCTCGACCTCGAACCCGCAACTTGCAAAGCGGGCACTGAACTGCTTGTCGGGTGCTGCTGACCAGATCGCCAATACGCCCCCGTCTTTGAGTGCACGGCGGGCTCGGCCCAAGCCATCAGAGCTATAAAGGTGATCATTTGCTCCTTTGGTCAACCCATCTGGGCCATTGTCCACGTCGAGCAATATCGCGTCATAATGTTTGTCATGTTGCCGAATAAGCCGGGCCACGTCTGTGGTCACGATCTCAGTGCGCGGATCGGATAGGCTATCGCCATGATGTGCTGCCATCGCACCCTTTGCCCATGCGACGACCTCGGGTACCAGTTCGGCCACTATCACTTCAGACCCTGTTGCCAGTTCGGCAAGAGCTGCGCGCAACGTGAAGCCCATGCCAAGTCCACCAATCAGTAGCCGAGGCTTGGAAACATGGGACAGTTTTTCACACGTAAGCCGGGCCAGAGCTTCCTCCGAACCGCTCAATCTGCTGTTCATCAGCTCGTTTGCGCCCAGCATGATCGAATACTCTGTACCCCGTTGAATCAGTCGCAGAGTTTCATTGCTCCCGGCGATCTCGGCAGTGTCGAGAAGAATGCGCGGCAGCATCTAATTTTGAAATGCCTATTTGCGATTCTTGCGAGCAGCATAGCGTGCATCGCGGGCGGCTTTCTGTTCAGCTGCTGTCAAAGCAGGCTGGGCTGCCTCAAATGCAGCCTTTGCGTCTGCCTCGGCCTGTTTGGCAGCTTTTTCGGCTTCGCGAGCGGCAATTTTCTGGGCTCGTGCTGCAGCCGCAGCTTCTTGCTTTACAGCCGCCGCTGCTGCGCGTTCGGCCAGCACTGCCGGATCGACCGGTGGCTTCGCCTTTAGCTGTAGGAGCGCCTTGAGTTTTGCGGCCTTTGCAAGCGCTGTGCGCTCCTGAAAGCCCGGGTCTTTGTACGATGCCATAACTTCTGATATTTTCCTACCAATGGAAAGGGTGCGGAAAGCCATTTGGCATTCCGCACCCCGACCGAGTTTCGATTATGCTGCTTGAAGATTTACAGCAGACATCTTGCCACGCTGGTCTTTTTCAAGCTCATAAGTCACGCGCTGCTCTTTATCGAGCGTGCTCATGCCTGCGCGTTCGACTGCAGAGATGTGCACAAATGCATCATCACCGCCGCCTTCAGGTGCGATAAAGCCATAGCCTTTGTCGGCATTGAAGAATTTTACTGTTCCGGTAATCATATGGGTATCCTTTGCCCAATTGGTGCAGGCATGTGCCAAAAGCGGCCCAGCCTGGCTTGTACGAGTTTAGAAAGGGACAAAGGGAGCCATTTCGGGCCCAGAATCCGTCGCAAACGACGTTAGCCAGATCGCTATACACTAAAACGAAAGATGATGCAAAAGGTTGAATCCATCGAACTGCACGTTATGGGCAGACGCACTTCTTTTCCGGCATTAGGATTTTCAGATGACGACCATTATCCGTCCGACACCCATCAAAGCGGCAGATCTTATCGAGAGTGTTGCAGATGCTCTGCAGTATATCAGCTATTTTCACCCGATGGACTATGTGCGTGCATTGGGCCAGGCCTATGAAGCAGAGCAGTCCCCAGCCGCAAAGGATGCTATCGCGCAAATCCTTACAAACAGCCGGATGTGTGCCGAAGGTCATCGACCCATTTGCCAGGACACGGGCATCGTCAATATTTTCATAAAGTGGGGTATGGATTGTCACCTTGACGACACCACAAGGTCCCTGCAGCACCTGGTTGATGAAGGTGTACGCCGAGCCTATCTCCACCCAGAAAACAAGCTGCGCGCCTCCGTTTTGGCAGATCCGGCCTTTACGAGACGAAATACCAAGGACAACACGCCATGCGTGTTACATGTCGAAATGGTCCCGGGATCGAAGGTCAGCGTGGATGTCGCTGCAAAGGGAGGCGGCAGCGAAAACAAATCAAAGTTCAAGATGATGAATCCATCCGACAATATCGTTGAATGGGTATTGGAAATGCTGCCGCAAATGGGCGCCGGATGGTGTCCGCCTGGCATGCTGGGCATCGGTATTGGCGGTACTGCAGAGCACTGCGTGCTCCTGGCAAAGCAGGCATTGATGGAGCCCATCGACATGGGCCCTCTGAAAGAACGCGGGCCCCAAAACGATATCGAGGCGATGCGCATAGAAATATTCGACAAGGTGAATGCTTTGGGAATTGGTGCGCAGGGCCTGGGAGGGCTCTCAACCATACTCGATGTGAAAATCATGGACGCACCATGCC
>JBATDO010000190.1:0-27951 GCA_049663505.1 Sphingorhabdus sp. | reverse complement strand
AACGAGCACAGGGCTTAACGACGGTCGCAACAAGCCACCCGTCGCACACTAATATACTGAATAATCTAGATATTTTTGGTAGCGGAGGAGGGACTTGAACCCCCGACCCCAGGATTATGATTCCCGTGCTCTAACCAGCTGAGCTACTCCGCCACAGTGCTAAAAAGGGAAATATCCCGCTCGAAGCACGCGGCGCTATAAGCGGAGCGCCTAGGGGGGTCAAGTGGCTGGCGTCGCTTTATCCACGAAAAGCCCAACGTGCGATTTTTTCCCATGGACCACCGCGGTAGTAATGGGCTGAAAGTCCCAAAATCTGGATGGGTCGGGGCGTGAACCGAGCCGCCAATTGCGCATGTAGTGCCTTGGCAACGCTTGGCTCCTCCTTATTTTGAACAGTGATGTGCAATCGAGGGCGAGCTTGGTCCTGCGGGATCAGCAGGCCTTCAAATGCGTCGGCCAAGACATCGCGGATGGAGAGCAGTTGCGGGCTTTCGATTCGATAGGCTACCCCCCTGCCAAGCATCATGACTTCACTCAACCTCGCCGTAGGCGCAGGGCAGTCGCAGGTCACCGATACCAGTCGCGACTTGATCTCTAGCAGCTGGGACGGCGGCAGATGATGGAACAAGGTGATATGCGCCTTGAGGTGATTGCGCCCAGGTGGGAAATGCTCACCACGAAGCCTATCCGCCCATGCCTGATCGGCTGGCCCCATATCCGCCGTTATAATGATTGGACAGGTCAAATATGGCATCCTAGCGGCATCGCACATGGAAAAGCCGCCCGATCTTACGACGGGGCGGCTTTTTCAATCAACAACACAAAGGGCTAATTCAGGCGTTATCGCCTGCGTCTGCCGAGAGACCGCCTTCAGCTTCAGCGGCAGCTTTCGCTGCAGCCTGTGCTTCGCGGCGTGCAGCGTTTGCAGCTGCCTCTGCTTCGTCTGCAGCGTCGGAAGCAACTTCAGCTTCTACCTGTGCTTCAATCGCTTCTGCCGCGATTTCGGCCTGTTCGGCTTCAAACATCTGGTCAAGGACATTGACGCCGCTCTTTTGGAGTTCAGCTTCGTCATCGCTACGTGCGACGTTGACTTCTACCATGATGATGACTTCAGGGTGAAGAACAACCTTGACGCCAAAAACGCCAAGCGTCTTGATGGGGCGTTCGAGCACGATCATGCTCTTCTGCACACCAGCGCCCTGCTCGTTCAATCCATCGGTTATGTCGCGAACCGAAACCGAACCATAGAGCTGCCCAGTTTGCGATGCTGCGCGGATGAGGACGATCTGTTTTCCTTCGACATTCGTCGAAGCAGCCTTGGCCTCTTCGCGACGCGATGCGTTATCAGATTCGATTTTCGAGCGGTTGGCTTCAAAAACCTTGCGGTTCGCTTCGTTGGCACGGAGCGCCTTCTTGTTGGGCAACAGGAAGTTACGGGCATAGCCGTCCTTCACGGTGACTACGTCGCCAATGGCTCCGAGCTTTTCGACCCGTTCGAGCAAAATGATATCCATGTCTTTTGCTCCTTACTTCACGACATAGGGAAGCAGGCCGATTTGACGGGCGCGCTTGATAGCCTGGCCCAGCTCACGCTGCTTTTTTGCCGATACGGCGGTGATACGCGACGGGACGATCTTGCCGCGCTCTGAAATGTAGCCCTGAAGCAGGCGCACATCTTTGTAATCGATTACCTGAGCGTCCTTGCCAGAAAATGGGCAAGATTTGCGGCGGCGGAAAAATGGACGTGCCATGGATTATACCTCCTCTTCACGGGGACGGCGCGGGCCGCGGTCAGGACGGTCACCGCGATCACGGTCACCACCAAAGCCGCCACGTTCGCTGCGCTCTGGACGATCGCTCTTGCGCATCATGACCGAAGGGCCAGCTTCGTGCTCATCAACACGAACCGTCATGTACCGAATTACGTCTTCGTTCATGCGGGTCTGACGCTCCAGCTCGGCGATGACGCCAGTAGGTGCATCGACATTCAGCAGAACGAAATGCGCTTTGCGGTTCTTTTGAATCTTGTAGGTCAGCGTGCGCAGACCCCAGGTTTCGGTCTTTACAACCTTGCCCTTGTTTTCTTCAATGATCTTGGTGGCGTTTTCAGCCAGCGCGTCTACCTGGGCCTGAGACAGGTCCTGACGCGCCAAAAATACATGCTCGTAAAGCGGCATGGGCGTTTCCTTGTTCCTACCGATCGCTGACGTCGCACCATGCGAGCGCCCCTCCGGCCTTCTTCGATTCCGCCCAGGCCGACCCGAGCGAAGTGGCGCGCTTAGGTGGGATTGTTGGAAAACGCAAGGCTTTTAGCTTCTACCTGCATCTGCTTGATTGAGCGAAGGCTTTGCCTGGCTTGGTATATAGCTGGATCAACACCTGGCAATCTACATGCTTGATTTTGCCTACCCGCCGACACTAGCCTTCACCAACCGTGCCAACAAGTCAGCGGCAAAACCACTCAACGTGTCATCGCGCGCACCCATGATCACGATACGGTCACCGGGCTGGGCCAGTTCCACAATCCGGTTGCCGCATTCTTCGCGGGTGGGGATATATTCGGCCTGCCTGCCTGCAGCGACCACTGCATCAGTTATGCTCTGGCTACCCAGGCGCCTATCCACTGTACCTCCGAAATATACCGGATCGCACAGGATCAAATAATCATCCCGGCCCAGCATGCGGGCAAAAACTGCCGCGAGTTCGCTGCCCATGACCCTGATCGGTCCATAACCATGTGGCTGGAAAAAAGCGATTATTCGACCTGGGAAGGAACGCAATGTTGCCAGCGTTGCCGCTGTCTTGTCGGGATTATGGCCAAAATCGTCGATGACTGTAATGCCGCCAGCAATGCCGACGATGTCAAAACGGCGTGCAAGCCCTGTAAAACGCTCCACGCCGTGGATTGCCTGGGCCACAGAGACACCAACCGCGATCGCAGCGGCGATCGCGGCCAAGGCATTTGCGATGTTATGTCGACCTGGAACTTGCAACGTGACGGGTAGACTCTCACCGTTTGCCTGAAGCACAAAACGGCTACCCAGTGGCAGGTCAATCACATCGGTCGCACGCACATCGGCGCGATCAGTGAAACCGAAGCTGATGCTTTCCTTCAAACCAAGGGGAGCTATCAGGGCAACGGTTTCAATGTCATCGGCATTCCAGATCGCGTGCCGGGCTGATCTTGCAAAATTGCCGAACAGGTGCCGGAGTTCTTCCAGGCTCTTATGGTCCAAGCTTATGTTATTGAGCACAGCAACTTCGGGTGTGAACAATGCGATCGAGCCGTCGCTTTCGTCGACCTCTGAGACAAAGAGATCGCCGTGGCCAACGCGCGCGCTCGCAAATGGCGCGTCTTCTGCAACGAAGTTCTTCATCACGCCCCCGTTCATAATGGTGGGATCCAGGCCTGCATCCGTCAGTATCCAACCGATCATGCCCGTTACCGTTGATTTACCGCTCGTGCCGCCGACTGCGATACTGCGCGGGGCAGCATTGAAAAGTTCTGCCAGCAGTTCAGCGCGCGTCATTCGAACGCACCCCAAGGCATTGGCTCTGGCAACGTCAGGCACACTGTCTTCAATCGCGGCTGAGGCAATCAGAACCTGTTCAGCAGATTTCAAACCGCTGCCATCTTGTGGATACAACTCTATTCCCAGGCTCTTCAACCACTCGAATTTCGGAGCCAGTCTGCCCTGGTCAAGCGCCCGGTCCGAACCAGCAACACTTGCGCCTGCGTCACGTACAATATTGGCAAGTGGCAACATGCCAGAGCCACCGATACCGCAAAAGAAATAGGATTTGTTTTTGTGCATGTCGCTCCGCTATTGTTTGGCGACGGTTTTGGCAATGGTGGTTCAATTCCACACGGGGCTGGAGCCTTAAAATTGGAACACCCCAGGCATTGGTCGCATATTTGGTGATGCCGTTGCGGTTTTTGCCCGGCCAGATTGAAGAGGAGCAGCGTGAACTGAAATGCGAATAGGAATTTGCGCACCTTCGACACCTTTCACTCGGACCGATGCAAAACGTGTTCAAGCCATGGCTGCAATGAGCCATCCCACTGCAGAGCTTGTTTTCCACAATCAATGTTTTGCAGAAGCCGGACATTTTGCTGGTCCGGATGCGGATCGGATAGAAGCCTTTGTAGACATGGCCAATGACCGAGCATTTGACGCTGTCTGGTTTGTGCGGGGCGGCTACGGGGCCTGCCGAATTGCCGAGGAAGCGACGACGCGGCTAAAATCGGCAGCACATGACAAGCTCTACTTGGGTTACAGTGACGCAGGCAATCTCCTGGGTGCGTTATATCGAGCGGGGATCGGGCGCCTTGCTCATGGCCCTATGCCCGCCGATATAAGGCGGGAGGGTGGTGAAATGGCCATTGAGCGTTCTCTTGACTGGATGGTCCACGCCAAGTCGACTTCGCTTGAACCCCACGTACAGGCGGGTTGCCGTCACGCTGCCTTCAACCTCATGACACTGGCCATGATGGCTGGGACTCCAATATTCCCTGATCTCAAGGACCACGTTCTGATGGTCGAGGAAGTGAGTGAATATCTGTATGGCTATGACCGCGCATTTTTCCACCTGAGCAGCCACTTGAAAGGTTCGGGATTGGCCGGCCTTCGCCTGGGCCGCGTCAGTGAAATACCCGACAATGACCGCCCCTTTGGCGAGAGCGCCGAGAGCATCGCTCAGCGCTGGTGCCACAAAAACGGGATTGCCTATCTCGGCCGCGCAGATATCGGCCACGATGCCGGCAACAGGATCGTCCCGTTCGGGCTTGCAACATCGAGCGCCGCGCCATAGGCGACATGGAACGATACAGATACAAGCGGGAGCGAATATGCGAGCATTTATTTTTCCGGGGCAAGGCAGCCAGGCTGTTGGCATGGGCAAGGCCCTTGCAGATGCCAGCACCACGGCCCGCGCAGTTTTTCAAGAAGTGGACGACGCGCTCGGACAACACCTCTTCAAGCTGATGTGCGAAGGACCCGAAAGCGAGCTCGTGCTGACCGAAAATGCTCAAGCGGCAATCATGGCCAATGCGATTGCAACCCTGCGTGTGCTGGAAACCGAGGGAGGCGTCCGCCTTTCGGAAAAATGTGATTTTGTGGCTGGTCACAGCCTTGGCGAATATACAGCCTTGTGCGCAAGTGGTGCACTGGACCTGGCGACGACAGCCAGGCTACTGAAACTGCGTGGCCAGGCAATGCAGGCAGCGGTCCCTGTTGGAGTGGGGGCGATGGCGGCATTGCTCGGTGCGGATATCGAGAAGGCCGAAGCACTTGCCAACGACGCAGCTGAAGGCGAAACCTGCACCGTTGCAAACGATAATGATCCAACTCAGGTCGTGATTTCTGGACATAGAGGCGCGATCGAACGCGCAATCGAACGCGTCAAGGATCATGGGATCAAGCGCGGTATCTTGTTGCCGGTATCGGCACCATTCCATTGTCCGCTCATGCAAGGCGCAGCCGACGCAATGGCCGAGGCGCTCTCACGAACCAGCATCCGCGCGCCGATGGTTCCGCTATATGCAAATGTCACCGCACAACCCGTGGTTGACGCAGACGTCATTCAAACGCAGCTTGTCGCGCAAGTGACAGGTCGTGTCCGCTGGCGCGAATCGGCTATCGCCATGGCAGATGCAGGTGTTACCCATTTCGTCGAATTCGGCGGAAAAGTGCTCTCTCCGATGGTGAAGCGCAGCGCAGGCGAAGACATATCCACGGCAAGCGTCATTTCAATGGATGACATCGAAGCACTTTTAAAGGACCTATAAAAATGTTGCTGCAAGCGCGTGATGGAGCGATCCTGACGATCACACTGAATATGCCCGAGAAGCGCAACCCGATATCGGACAATTCCATGGTTGATGCACTATGCGACGCCATGGATGCAGCCGACCGGGACATCGGCGTTCGTTGTGTTATTCTGACAGGTGCAGGCACGGCCTTTTCGTCAGGTGGCGACTTGAAGCAGATGCGCCCTGATGTGGGTGGATTGCGATCGGCCAAGCCGGTCGAAACACGGCGCAATTACAAATACGGCATTCAACGCCTGCCCTTGTTGTTCCAGTCACTGGAAGTGCCCGTGATTGCAGCAGTCAATGGCCCGGCGATTGGCGCTGGATGCGATCTTGCCTGCATGTGCGATATCCGCGTGGCATCGACAAGCGCCCGTTTTGCCGAGAGTTTTGTAAAACTCGGCATAATTCCTGGCGACGGCGGCGCCTGGCTTCTGCCGAGGATTATCGGCTTTTCAAAAGCCACCGAACTGGCGCTGACAGGAGAAATGATTGACGCGGTCGAGGCCCTGCGAATCGGGCTGGTGTCGCAAGTTGTCGACCCGGAAGAGTTGAATGCAGCCGCACGCCGGATAGCCGACAAAATTGCCGCCAACCCACCCCATGCGGTACGCATGACAAAGCGATTGCTTCGTGAAGGCCAAACGGCGGAGTTGAAGAACATTCTCGAGCTGTCGGCTGCATTGCAATCCGTGGCCCACGCAACAGCCGACAATGACGAAGCCATCAACGCGTTCATCGAGAAACGCGCACCGATATTCACGGGAGAATAAGAATGTTCGATCTTACAGGCATGACCGCACTCGTCACCGGCGCATCGGGGGGCATTGGCAGCGCAATCTGCCATGCGCTTGCAGCGCAGGGCGCACGTCTGGCAGTATCTGGTTCCAATGCAGACAAGCTCGAAGCGTTCAGGCAAACGCTTGGTGGAAACCACGTCGCAGTTCCTTGCAACCTTGGCAACAAGGACAGCGTTGAAGCGCTGGTACCTGCCGCACTGGCAGAACTTGGCCAGATTGACATTCTGGTCAACAACGCCGGTGTTACGCGGGATAATCTCACGATGCGGATGAAGGACGAGGAATGGGACGAAGTCATCCGGATCAATCTGGAGGCTGCATTCCGATTGATGCGAGCGGTCACCAAGCCGATGATGAAGGCGCGTTTCGGACGGATTATAACAATAACCAGTGTCGTCGGCACCACGGGTAATCCGGGTCAGGCCAACTATGCCGCATCGAAGGGTGGCCTGACCGCTATGTCCAAGGCAATAGCACAGGAAATTGCGAGCCGTAATGTGACAGTCAACTGCGTTGCGCCGGGTTTCATCGCGACGGCCATGACTGATGCACTGCCTGAGGCGCAAAAAGATGCATTGAATGCGCGCATTCCAATGGGCAGAATGGGTGAAGGCAGTGACATTGGTGCAGCCGTTGTATATCTTTCATCGAAAGAAGCGGGATATATCACCGGGCAAACTATCCATGTAAACGGGGGCATGGCGATGCTCTAAGCGTTAGTTCCAAGGATTTCCCGCTGCCCAATCGCGCGATCAACCGGAAATATCGCTTGCCCCTTGCCAGCCGCGCGTCGGGGCATTAGGGCGAAATGTGAAATTCATCCTCCCAACCAACAAGGGGCAAAAACATGAGTGATACCGCGGAACGGGTCAAAAAAATCGTTGTCGAACATCTTGGCGTCGAAGCCGACAAGGTAACCGAAGCGGCAAGCTTCATCGATGATCTGGGTGCAGACAGCCTCGATATCGTAGAGCTCGTCATGGCGTTTGAAGAAGAATTCAACGTTGAAATCCCTGATGATGCGGCTGAAAAGATCGCGACCGTCAAGGATGCGATCGATTTCATTAACAGCAATAGCTGATGGTGATAGCGCGGCTTTGGCTGCGCTGGAATGTAGCAATTTAGCGGCTTTCCGGTCTAGGCTGGAAAGCCGTTTGCTTTTTGGCGCTAGTTGTTTTTATTGGCGTGTGTCAGCACGGATTTTGGAGATTGCATGATGCGTAGGGTCGTGGTTACCGGTTTGGGATTGGTTACGCCTTTAGGGGCAGATGTCGAAACCACTTGGACCAATTTGATTGCCTCCAGGTCAGGCGCTGGTCGCATCACACGTTTTGACTCCAGTGATCAGAAGTGCCACATCGCTTGCGAGGTCAAGCCCAAGGATCACCCATGGGGATTCGACCCCGACCTGCGAGTCGATCACAAGGTCCAGCGGCAGGTAGACCCGTTCATCATTTATGGGATAGATGCGGCTGGACAGGCGATCGAAGATGCCGGCCTCACCGAAATGACCGAAGCGCAGCGGTTTCGCGCAGGCTGCTCCATCGGCTCAGGAATTGGTGGACTGCCAGGTATCGAAAGCGAATCGCTGCTTCTGGCTGAAAAAGGTCCGAGCCGCGTTTCACCGCATTTTGTCCACGGGCGCTTGATCAACCTGATTTCCGGCCAGGTCAGCATCAAGTACGGGCTGATGGGTCCCAATCATGCAGTTGTGACCGCATGTTCTACAGGAGCACATTCGATAGGTGATGCCGCGCGCATGATCGCTCTTGATGACGCCGATGTCATGCTTGCTGGGGGATCGGAATCCACCATTTGTCCAATTGGGATAGCTGGTTTTGCCCAGGCACGGGCTCTATGTACTGCATTTAACGATGAACCCGAAAAAGCATCGCGACCTTATGACAAGGACCGTGATGGCTTCGTGATGGGAGAAGGAGCAGGTGTGGTTGTGCTCGAAGAGTATGAACATGCAAAGGCCCGCGGCGCAAAAATCTACGCAGAGGTCGTTGGTTACGGGTTGTCAGGCGACGCTTACCACGTGACAGCCCCGCATCCTGAGGGGAGCGGGGCGTTTCGCGCCATGGAAATGGCATTGAAGCGCGCAGGTATGACGCCTGCCGACATCGATTATATCAATGCGCATGGAACATCGACCATGGCAGACACCATTGAGCTGGGCGCGGTCAAGCGGCTATTTGGAGATGCAATTTCGACTGTGTCAATGAGCTCCACGAAATCGGCAATAGGCCACCTCCTCGGCGGAGCAGGAGCAGTCGAAGCGATCTTCTGCATTCTCGCGATGCGCGACCAGATCGTGCCACCCACACTCAATCTCGACAATCCCGATGAAGGGACTGATGGTGTTGACCTTGTACCGCACGTCGCCAAGAAGCGTGTAGTCAAGGCAGTGCTCAACAACAGCTTCGGATTTGGTGGCACCAATGCAAGCCTGGTATTGAAAGCGCTCTGATCCATGCGCAGTTTTGCCAAATGGATCTTGATCGCGGCCATACTGCTGCTGGTCCTGATTGGTGGCAATTTTGTTTATGGCTGGACAGCACCAGGTCCATTGCCTCGTGAAGCGACGGTGTTGATCAAGCCAGGGTCAAGTATTACGCTTGCAGCAGAACAATTGGAAAAGGACGGCGTCATCAAGTCGGCCGACGCCTTTGTAAATCGCGCCAGGATTTTCGGCGCGACCAGCACGATCAAGGCTGGCGAATTCATCATACCGGCCAAGGCGTCAAATGCCGATGTCCTCTCGATCCTGACCGGTGGCAAAACCGTACAGCGCATGGTGACGGTTCCGGAAGGAATGCCCTCTGTCATGGTTTATGAACGACTGATGGCAAATGATCGCTTGAAAGGCCATGTGGCCATGCCTGCAGAGGGATCAGTCCTTCCCGACAGCTACGCCTTTGAAAAGGGCGAGCCGCGTGCCGCAGTGCTCGGGCGCATGCAGGACGCAATGAAAGAAACCATTGCCGATCTTTGGCCAAAACGCAGCAAGGACGCCGTGGTAAAGACGCCACAGGAGGCGATCATACTCGCGTCAATCGTTGAGAAGGAAACTGCCCTCAAGTCCGAACTGAAGATGGTCGCAGGCGTTTATTCAAACCGTATCACCAAGAACATGATGTTGCAGGCGGACCCCACGATCATTTATCCTATCACCAAGGGCAAACCACTTGGACGTCGCATCAGGCAGTCCGAGATTGCCGATGTGAACGACTATAACACTTATGCCATGGTTGGCCTTCCGCGCGGACCAATCGCCAACCCTTCTCGAGCGGCGATCGAGGCCGTTCTGAACCCGAAGAAAACGGAAGCTTTATTCTTCGTGGCCGATGGCAAAGGTGGCCATATATTTGCAAATACCCTGCAGGAACACAATGCAAATGTGGAAAAATGGTATGCGATACGTCGTGAACGAGGCGAAATGTAACCGTCCTCGGACAAAGAACCACCAAGCTTGGAATTTTCTCTGGTTTCCCGTCGTCTTCCAAAATGCCACATGAGCATCTCGGCATGATTTAAGGTTCAGCGATATTGAACGCTGCCGGCATAGGGTCAAGTGCCTGCTGCAACATCTCGAGCGCCGTTCGGTCTCCTTCGATCTTCAGCCCCGCACCTTCAAGTTGCTTGATGGGCAATTTCAGAAACAGCATTGCCAGGAATAGCTGACGCGGGCCCGTAACAGTGGCCTCAGGCGTCTGGTGGCTGGCGTCCAACTCGCTGAACATCACTGCATTGCCAATCGTGATTTTAGCTTTCTCGTTGCGATCGGAAATCACGAAATTGATGGCGAGCTTGCGGTCTTTGATAACCATGGGATCGAGCCTTGTCGCCACCGAGTCGAGCAACAGGCCGGTTGGGATGGCTGAAATCATGTCGATGCTTTGAGAGTTGATTCCTGCCTTTACACCCTCACGCAATTCGCGCGCGCCGGACAGGAACATATTGCGCCAGATCGCGGATTCAGCCTGGTAGCCCTGTTGTTCGTAGCTGTCTGCGAGCAGCGAGCGCGCCTGGCTGTTCCCGGGCTCAGCAAAGACCAGCTGGTTGAGTAAGTCAGATGACCAGCGATAGTCGCCTGCAGACATTGCCATCTTGGCTTGCGCAATGACTTTCTTCGCGCCGCCCAGCGCCGCGATCATTTTCACGGCTCGCACCTCGGGAGGATGTGGGTTGAGATTTGCAGGAACGGCATCATACCAACCTAGATAATATTGATAAATCGCCTTCGAATTATGGCTGTAGGTTCCGTAATATCCCTTGTTGAACCACTGGTTGGCAATCGCTGGTGGCGCCTTTAGTTGCTCGGCGATCTCTGCCTGGGTCAGCCCCTTGTTCATCAAGCGGACTGTCTGGTCATGCAGATATCGGTAATTGTCTCGTTGTGCAGACAGCCACCCGCTAACTTCGGCCTGGCCAAAGCGTGGCCAGCAGTGACTGGATGCAACGATGTCGCTGCGTGCGGCATAGAGATTTACTGCCTCGTTCAAGAACCCTGCCCAGCCATGGGCATCGCGGACCTTGGCACCTCTAGGGGTCAATATGTTGTGAAGTGAACAGGTGGCTATTTCTGCTGCAAGAAATGTGCGAGCACCAGGCACGTAGACGTTCATTTCCGCCGGTGCTTCGCTTTGCGGCACCATCTGGAACTCCAACGCGACGCCGTCGACGATCTTGACTTCGCCAGTCTTGCGAATTTCGATAGTGGGGGCGATTAGCGTGATGTCGCCACCGGCAACCCCCTTGCCGATACCGCTTCCCATCTGCCCCATCGGCCCTGGTGCCAAATTGCTCCCGAACTGGTAGTTGGCCCGCCGACCCATGGCCGATCCAGCCATGACGTTTTCCGAGGCCGTCTCATCGATGAAATGCTCTGGAGCAAGTATCTGAACCTTTCCCGCCTTTACATCTGCATCACTGACCACGCCGCGTACGCCACCGAAATGATCAGCGTGGCTGTGACTGTAAATGACAGCACTCACCGGCCTTGTGCCCAGGCGTTCATTGACGAGCCGCAGCGCGGCCGCCGCTGTTTCACGGGTCGTCAACGGATCAATCAGGATCCACCCGGTTGCACCCTTGATGATCGTCATGTTCGACACATCAAAGCCTCTTACCTGCCACATGCCCTGCGACAGTTCGAACAACCCGTGCTTGCGAAGCAATTCCATATGGCGCCAAAGGCTCGGGTTAACCGTACCAGGTGATACGCCCTCCATCCACGCATATGCATCCAGGTTCCAGACCGGTTTGCCATCGCTCGCCTTGATGACGGGATCAGCAAAGGTGCCGAGGAACCCCCGACCGGCGAAGTCTGCATCGCGCCCATCCTCGACGGGCAGCTCCGCTGCCTGGCTTTGCTGCGCAGCAATTGTCGCAGGCGATGCAGGCTTGGCCGCATTCCCCGATTGCGCGAATGCAGCATTCGTGCTGCAGCTCGCCAAAAGCGCCATGATTAAATGCCGCATCATCTCTCTCCATTTTGGTCAAATATGATCAAAGGATGCAGCAGAACGTCAAAAGCGTAAATCAACTATTTGGCATTTCGCAAGAAATACGTGATCGTAAAATTCGATCACAATCTTTACGATATCCTGTTTTGGCGCGGAATGTAATCAAGCTATAAAGAAGATCTCACCGAGGCGACTTCCCCCTCTGTCGTCTCGGTGGACCTTGCCATTGAAAGCGTGCTTCGTTGCGATTGAGAGCCGATGCAATATTGAGCATGCAAAAGCCACTGACGACCGTGGCCCTATGCAATCAATATCCCATCAGGCTCATCACTTCTTTGCGACTGCTCTGGTCATCCAGAAAACATCCGATGAGCTTAGAGGTCACCATGCCTACGCCTGGAGTGCGAACACCTCGCCCTGTCATGCATCCATGCTGTGCATCGATGACCACCGCCACGCCATGCGGCTTCAGATTATCAAAAATGCAATTGGCTACTTCGCTCGTCAGGCGCTCCTGCACCTGCAGTCGCTGTGCAAATCCATGCAATACGCGGGCAAGCTTCGAGATTCCAACCACCCGGTCTGTCGGCATGTAAGCGATGGAGGCCTTGCCAATGATGGGCGCCATATGATGTTCGCAGTGCGACTGGAATGGAATGTCCTTCAACAGCACCAGTTCGTGATACCCGCCAACTTCCTGGAATGTCCGGGACAGATGAATCGCGGGATTTTCGGCATAACCTTGGCAATATTCGCGCCATGCACGCCCGACGCGCGCGGGAGTGTCAACAAGGCCCTCACGCTGTGGGTCATCGCCTGACCATCGGATCAGCGTACGGATTGCGTCTTGAACTTCATCCGGGACAATGATCTTGCCGTTGCTGTCGATGTCATCGTGGTAATGGACATGTGCGATGGGAAACACCTTTTCGGGCTTATTCATGAGGCTCCTCCGGCAAAATCAGTTCCTTGCCTTTCGCCCAAGATATTAGCGCCCGCCTTTCAATCCTATACGGCCTTTAACCTGTGCCTGCTTATCCGATAGCCTGACCGGTCTTGGCCCAGTCGGCGAGAAATCCTTCGATGCCCTTGTCGGTCAGGATATGCTTGAACAGACCCTTGATCACTGCAGGCGGCGCGGTCATCACGTCTGCCCCGATCCTTGCTGCCTCGAGCACGTGAATTCCGTGGCGCACGCTCGCTACCAGTATTTCGGTATCGAAAGCGTAGTTGTCATAGATGATGCGGATGTCCTCGATCAGGCTCATCCCGTCAAAACCATTGTCATCATGGCGGCCCACGAAGGGCGAAACGAAGGTCGCGCCCGCCTTTGCTGCAAGCAGCGCCTGGTTTGCCGAAAAGCATAATGTGACATTGACCATCGTACCGTCTCCGGTAAGTGCCTTGCACGTTTTCAGGCCATCGAGTGTAAGTGGCACCTTGATGCAGACATTGTCTGCTATTGCCCGCAGCACCTCTGCCTCTTTCATCATCGTGGCATGGTCAAGTGCCACGACCTCGGCTGACACAGGCCCTGTCACCAATGCACAAATCTCGCGCGTGACCTCGATGAAATCACGACCCGATTTTGCAATTAGCGAAGGATTGGTGGTAACGCCGTCGAGCAACCCTGTTGCTGCGAGATCTTCGATCTCCGATATCTCGGCTGTGTCTGCGAAAAATTTCATGGTGCTGTCTTGGCTTTCCTGAGCATGGGAATCGTGATGCTTGTCTATTGGCAAAAGCGCACTGTAAATGACAGAAATATTCGCATCCAGATCAAGCATATCATGGTCGAGGTATTCAGCGGGTAGGACAGCATGTGATGCAAGCGCAGCTTCAGTATCGATTTAAGGGCTGCAAGGCGTTTTGCTGGATCAGATGCCAAGATGATGGTGAGCAGCCGCAAGCACTTTGTGCGAAGTTGAACCAGCAAATCATCGGGATGACAGGTGCCGCCTGCGAATCTGCAAATTTAACTGACGCATTCAGGACCTTAGCGGCAATCGACCCTTAAAGTGCGTTCCATGCGCTGGATGCCAGCGTTGACGGTCAATCCGAGATCGCAAATATGCAGGCTACCACGAATATCCGATAGACCCGGTTGCGGCCATATCGATACATTACATCAAAAGTTTGCGCCGATACCCAGAACCCCGATCAACAATGGATCATTGGTTTTTTGCGGATTAGCTCGAATAGCTGCTTCCTCTTGTCCGATCGCAGCCCAGATAGCATCATCGACTTTTCGTGTTAATTCGCCTGCAAGGCCAGCCAAGTCAAAGCCGGCGACCGATTGAACTGCCTTGCCAATCACCTGATCGTCAAAAAGACGCAATCCTTCGGATATCCCGGGCAGCATTGGCTCCAGCAGCGAGGTGCCCATCTTGCGACGCAGGAAGATCGTCGCAGCGCTGGGGCCACCGCGCAATATCCCTGCTGCATCTTCGATGCTGACGTCCCGCACGGCTGCTGCGACCACCGGGGCGGCACGCTCAGCTCCTTTTTCCGCGGCCCGGTTCAATTGGCGCTGCAACCGGTCGCGGAACTGACGGCTTTGCAGAATAGCCGACAGGAAGGATGATCCGTTATGGCCTCCCAGCCGGTCAGGCAGAGAAATACGTGCGACCGAACTGTCATAAAAGCCACCGGGCTGGAGCAAGAATGCAAACGCATATTGCGATGACAGCGTCAGCAGTCGTCGAATCGCCTCTGTAAGGCTGAAGCCTGGCAGGCTTGCACAACCCGAGAGAGCCAAGGAGGCAGTGACTGCACTCGACAACAAAAGATAACGTCGATCAATCTGAATAGGCAATGTGGGTCTCCTCCGGCCTGCTTTGCCCTTTTAACACGAACAGGCCAATGCTGACAGCGCGAGGATGACGTAACAGCCGCAGCACCCTATACGCAGAAAATGAATCAGCAGATCAAGCGTGTCCGTGTCGTTTTGCTCACGCAAGCCGTGGGCCCGCTCGACTACCGGTTGCCTGCCGGAATGGACGCCGGTCCGGGTTCAGTCGTCATCGTGCCCCTCGGGCCCCGAAAATTGGCGGGAGTGGTGTGGGATGATGGCGTGTTCAAAGACGAACCCATCGATATCGCGCGCCTTCGGCCTGTCTATGAAGTCGTTGATACTCCTGCGATCAAGGCCGGGCTGCGGCGCCTGGTCGACTGGGTCGCAGATTATTACCTTACGCATCATGCCGCGGTATTACGCATGGTACTGGCATCCTCGGCTGCACTTTCACCTGCAGGAACAATAACCGAATATCGCCGCACCGCTTTAGAACCACAGCGTCTTACACCACAACGCGCAGTTGCACTTGACGCGCTCGAGGGCGCCCAAGGCCTGGTTCGTGAACTCGCGGCCGAAGCAGGGGTCAGCGATGCCGTCATTCGGGGCCTTATCAAGACAGGCGCATTTGAAGCCGTCAATATCAGCGTGGATACACCGCTGCCCGAACCCAATCCGGACTTTTTTCAGCCCGAACTGAATGACGCCCAGCTGGTTGCGGCAAACGCCATGGTCGAAGCAGTCAGACTGGGCGGATTTGATACATTTCTGCTCGACGGCGTCACCGGCTCAGGCAAGACAGAGACCTATTTCGAGGCCATGGCAGAGGCAATGCGGCTGGGTAAGCAGACAATAATATTGCTGCCCGAAATTGCCCTTACTCAACCATTTTTATCCCGCTTTGAAGCGCGGTTTGGAGTGGAACCCGCGGTCTGGCATTCAAACCTGCGCGCGACGCAACGCAGACGTGTCTGGCGTGCTGTTGCCGACGGTAGCGCAAAGGTCCTGGTTGGAGCCCGGTCGGCACTCTTCCTGCCCTTTGCCAATCCAGGGCTCATTATCGTCGACGAAGCCCATGAAACGAGCTTCAAGCAAGAAGACGGCGTTCGCTACCACGCGCGCGATGTCGCAGTAATGCGCGGCAAGATGGAAAGTTTTCCAGTGATACTTGCCTCTGCCACACCCGCGTTGGAATCGCGTCACATGGTCAGTATCGGGCGATACAAGGGGCTGGAAATCCCCGCTCGGTTCGGCGCGGCCGAGCTACCCGAAATCAAGGCAATAGACTTGACGCTGGATCCTCCAGAACGCCAGCACTGGATCGCGCCGACGTTGTTACGAGCGCTCGAAGCACGCATCGAACGGGGGGAGCAAAGCCTGCTGTTCCTCAACAGGCGCGGGTTTGCGCCGCTCACCTTGTGCAGGACCTGTGGACATCGCTTCCAATGCCCCAATTGCACCAGCTGGATGGTCGAACATCGACTGGTTCGGCGCCTTGCTTGTCACCATTGCGGCCATGTGATGCCACCGCCTGACGAATGCCCGACATGTCATGAAAAGGACAGCCTGGTAGCGTGCGGACCTGGGGTCGAGAGGATTTGTGACGAGGTGAACCGCCTGTTACCCGACGCGAGGACAATCGTTGCTACATCCGACACGCTGTGGTCGCCGGCAAAGGCCGCGGAGTTTGTGGCCAGGGTGGAAAGCAAGTCGGTCGATGTCATCATTGGCACGCAGTTGGTCACCAAAGGATATCACTTTCCAGAATTGACACTTGTAGGCATTATCGATGCTGATCTGGGTCTTGAAGGTGGCGACCTGCGGGCAGCCGAAAGGACTTTCCAGCAAATCGCCCAAGCCGCCGGGCGTGCTGGCCGGGGTGAAAAGCCCGGCGAAGTGTTCATCCAGACCCGCAATCCGAGCCATCCCGTCATTGCAGCACTCGTCGCAGGTGACCGGGATGCCTTTTACGATGCCGAGACCGAGCAGCGCAGATCCGCCGGCGCGCCACCATTTGGAAGATTTGCAGCAATCATCATTTCGTCCGAAGATGAACGAGAAGCAATTGAAGTCGCACGAGCCGTTGGCGCTGCTGCTCCGCAAGCAGAAGGAATGTATGTCTACGGGCCTGCCCCTGCGCCGCTGGCAATGTTGCGCGGGCGGTATCGCCAGCGGCTCCTCATTCATGCCCAGCGTTCGGTTGAAGTCCAGGCAATCATCAGACAATGGCTCGGTGATTTGAATTTTCCCCGAAATGTCCGCATAGGTGTGGATATTGACCCGTACAGCTTTCTTTAAGGTTCAAGATTCTACTCGCGCTCACCGTCTTATGAAGATAATACAGTAAACTGATGTTGTTCAAACGATCCAAATCTTCAACCGTGGCCGATATCGACAGCCGACTGGCAGCCTTCGATCAGACCTATGCTGGGATGTTTCCTGACAACCCCAAGCCATGGGAAGGACAGGCGTCGACTGCAGCGCCACGGCGACCATTTCTCGGCAAGACACGCATGTGGTGGTTTGGTCGTATCACTGCGAGCTTGCTTGCATTATTCATCCTGATTGTCCTGTGGCTTGCGGTAACGGCGCCCCTTTCCAAGTCGCTCGAGCCAATTGCACCGCCGCGGATTACATTGCTTGCATCTGATGGTACTCCGATTGCACGCAACGGTGCGATCGTTGACAGGCCGGTGAAGATTGCTGATCTTCCGCCACATGTCGTGCAATCGTTCCTGGCGATTGAAGACCGGCGCTTTTATTCGCATCTTGGAATCGATCCACGCGGGCTACTGCGTGCGGCTTGGTCAAATGCCTTTGGCACTGGTATCACTCAGGGCGGTAGCACCATCACCCAGCAGCTAGCCAAATTCACATTCCTTACGCCTGAGCGCAGTTTAACCCGCAAGGCGCGCGAGATGTTGATTTCCTTCTGGCTGGAAGGTTGGCTCACCAAGGACGAAATCCTCCAGCGCTATCTATCAAATGTCTATTTCGGCGATAACGTCTACGGCATTCGCGCAGCTTCACTCCATTATTTCTATCGTCAACCCGAACGGCTCACACTAAGCCAGGCGACGATGCTTGCAGGACTTGTGCAGGCGCCGTCACGACTTGCGCCAACCAAGAATCCCGAACGCGCGGCAAAACGAGCAAAACTCGTCCTCAGGGCGATGGTCGCAAGCGGGTTCCTTACCCAGGCCAAGGCAAATAGCACGCCCATTGCGCAACTGGACGTCAGAGTGCGCGATACTCTTCCAACCGGCACATATTTTGCCGACTGGGCCATCCCGCAGGCTCGCGCGTTAACCGAAAGCGGTTATGCCGACGTCAAGATCACAACGACACTGGATTCTCGCCTTCAGAACATCGCGCGCAAGGTCATTGCCCGCGCCCCTCTAGGAAATGCGCAGGTTGCACTGGTAGCGATGCGACCCAATGGCGAGGTTCTGGCCATGGTGGGGGGACGCAGCTACAAGGAATCAACCTTTAACAGGGTCACGCAGGCCAAACGGCAGCCCGGCTCGACATTCAAGCTATTTGTATATCTTGCAGCGCTTCGCGCAGGGATGAACCCTGATTCGATGATTGCAGACACGCCCATCAACGAGGGCCTGTATCGTCCCAAGAACGCGGGTGACAATTATCGCGGCGATATCAGCCTGCGCGACGCCTTTGCCCGGTCGAGCAACGTCGCATCAGTGAGGTTATACAACCAAGTGGGTGGAAAGTCGGTTGCACGCGCGGCTACGGACCTCGGAATCGACAGCCGACTGACTCTGGATCCAAGCCTGGCGCTTGGAAGTTCCGGGCTCACCCTGCTCGAACTGACATCGGCCTATGCGGGCGTTGCGGCCAATCAATGGCCAGTGAACCCGCATGCCTTTAAGCAAAAAGAGCAGGGCTGGATCGAGTGGTTGTTTGCCGGGCCCCGCAGCTTCAACGGCAGAACCCATGGGATGCTTCTCGACCTGCTATCTGCCACCGTCAATGGCGGCACCGGACGGGCCGCACGCCTGTCCATTCCGGCTTATGGAAAGACGGGCACCAGCCAGGACAATCGAGATGCGTTATTCATCGGTTTTGCCGACGATCTGGTCGTGGGCGTCTGGATCGGAAACGACGACAATAGTCCGTTGCGCGGTGTCAACGGCGGCGGCCTTCCTGCGAGAATCTGGGCAGATTTCATGGTACAGGCTGTCGAGGGGGCCGCTCGCAAGTCGACGCCAAGGCGCGCAAAACTGCCAGACCCAGAAGGTCCAATTGAACCCTTGGACCTGCCGGAAATGCCCGAAATCCCTATAAACATCGATGGCACTGACGTACGCATCAACGAAAAGGACGGAGTGACCGTCAACACCGATGTTGGGGGAGTGCCGCTCGAGGTAAAGCTCGGGCGCGACGGGATAGACGTGCAACCGGGCGTTTCAAAAGAACGTGTTCCCAATTAATAGCGTTGATTGCGACGGCCATATGTGTTCGACTGCCCCATGAGAATTATCCTCGCATTGCTGCTGCTCTTATCTCCATTGGTCGTGTCGCGTTCATGGGGAGATGCGCGCGACATCGGGGCGGCATCGCGCAGCGTTGTGCGTGTGGCAGTCTTCAGTTCTGCAGAGGGCCAGCGTACCTTGGTGAGCTATGGATCGGGTGTCGTCGTTGCTCCCGGCAAGGTCGTCACAAATGCCCATGTGGTTGAGCCAGCGCGTTTCGATGAGAGCATTTCCTTCACCATCATCCCGTCAGAGGGCAAGCAGAGCTACACGGCAACGCTGCAGGCTGCGTTGCCCAACAAGGACCTGGCGCTTCTCCAGCTGTCAGATGGCGTGCGGCTAACGCCGGCCAGCTTTTATTCCGGCGTCGTGGGTGATGGTGCAGACGTAATCGCCATTGGATATCCAGCAAGTGTCGACGTCGCCCTGGAGCAGAGTGAAGAAGACGTTCTTCGGCCCCAAGTGCCGGTCAAGACGCGCGGTAGCATATCTTCGGGCCGCAGTTCCAAATCTGTCGATTCGTTGCTGCATACAGCACCAATTGCTCCAGGGAGCAGTGGCGGTCCCCTTGTGGATGCATGTGGTCGGGTAGTGGGCATCAATAGCTTTGGATCCCTTGCAGATGGTGGTGGTGCCGAATTTTATTTCGCAGTTTCAATTCGTGAATTGTCGGCCTTTCTCCAGGACCAGAAGATCAGCCTCAAAGTGACAACCGGCGAATGCCGTTCTGTTGCAGAATTGACCAGGGCCGAAGCAGAACGCGACGCGGCAACACGTGCCAAAGTGGAAACCGAAGCTCGAATTGCTGCAGAGTTGCGACGAAGCCGCGAAGGAAAAGTTCGCAGCGATGCAGAGCATGCAGTCATAGGTGAGCGCGAAAATCACATGGCGCTTTCAGCCCTGTTACTGGTCTTGAGCGCAGTGGCAGGAGGCGCAGCCTGGCAATTTTCAGAGCGAAATCATCGTGATCGAATGAAGATGGGAGCCAGCATTGGTGCCGTTCTTCTTGTGGCGTCGTTGTTGATATTCGCTGCACGTCCTTCTTTCGACGAAGTGGACGAACGGGTGCGCGCCGCCATGACGGCCGACCTCGAAACCAAGGTTCCTGGCAGAGCCGATCTTGCAACGAGCAGTTCAAATATGAGATGTGTCATCCAACCGGAGCGAAGCCGCGTTACTGTGTCCGACACAGCAGATGTCCGGTTCAGCTGGAAGCCGAATGGCTGCATCAATGGACGAACCCAATATGTGCAAAGTGCAGGTAACTGGTCTCGCAGCTTTGTCCCAAACAACGATGCACAAGTGTCCTTGGTCAGCTATGCTGAAGATATCAAAACATATCGAATCGAGCGCTATTTGCTTGGCATGGAGGCCATGCAAACAGCCCGCGAGGCGCGCAAGCGATACGACGTCACGAGCTGCTCGACCGATCCGGCTATTCTCGAGAAAATTGAAAACATGAACAAGGCAGTGCGCGAGGCCCTACCTCTTACGCCCAATGAAATACTCGTCTATGACTGTCGAGGCGAGTAACGTGACAACACGGCCCAGATTTTGCTTGTCGGTACAACCATCGCAGCGCTAGCACCAAATATGCGGTTCTTGCTGGTCCTTCTCGGTGCACTGTTGCTTGCATCATGCTCAGGTGGGAATCGGAAAAATGCGCCGTTGTCCGACCAGAATACGATTGTTCGCCTTTCCGATTCCGACGCGCGCGGACTTGACCCTCAAATGGTCTCAGACCTCGCATCCACACGGATCGCGTCAGACCAGTTTGAGGGACTGACCCGCTTTAATGAAAGGGGTGATGCAGAGCCTGGATTGGCAAAGGACTGGGACATTGCGCCAGACGGAAAGAAATGGACATTTCACCTTCGCCCAGCTTTACGTTTTTCAGACGGGAAATCAATATCTCCAGCCGTATTCGCCAAGGCCCTGGCCCGGATACGCGACGAGAAATCCGGGTCGCCGCACACGGCGCTATTTGCAATTATCGACCGAGTGGAAACAGCGGGTCCGCTGTCGGTTGAAATATATCTGGCAAGTCCGTTTCCACAATTACCTGCCCTCCTGGCACATCCGGCGATGGCAGCGCTTCCCTTCCACCGCATCGAAGTATCGGGCGAGGCTTGGACATCCGAGCGACCGCTGGTAACCAGCGGCGCCTACCGCCTGATCGAATGGCAGCTTAGCCAGGCGATCACTCTGGCTGCCAACCCGCAATGGCATGACGGCGCACCGGCAACGCCATCGATCATCTGGCGACCGATGGACAACATTCTCTCAGGAATGCGGCTGGTGCTGGCAAAAGGCGCAGACACGAGCAGCGACTTTCCAGCCAGCCGCCAGGCATGGCTGGAAGAACGCTATCCGGAATTGGTGCATACCAGTGGATACCTAGCCACATATTATTTTGCCTTCAACACACGCAGGCCACCCTTTGATGATATCAGGGTCCGACAGGCACTGGCTATGGCTATTGACCGGCAATGGATGGCGGAAACGATGATTGCAGCAGGAAACGAACCGGCATGGGGGTTGCTGCCCCCGGGCCTCATGGGTGGCAAGGCCTACAAGCCGGAATGGGCGAGCTGGCCTCAAAATCGGCGGCTGTCTGTTGCACGGCAGCTTTTGAAAGAAGCAGGCTACGGACCAGAAAAGCCGTTGCGATTTGAAATTCGATTTAACAGTTCATCCGAACATCGTCGCGCGGCTGTTGCCATGGCGACGATGTGGCGTGAGCTGGGCGTGAATGCCGCCCTTCTCAACAGCGAAGCGAGCCTGCATTTTGACAGTCTGAAGCGCGGCGATTTCATGCTGGCGAGGTCTGGTTGGGTAGCGGACTTGCCAGCTCCAGAGAATTTCCTGTCCGTTCATCGCAGCAGCGCCGGGCCACAAAATTACTCGGGCTACACAAGTTTGGCCTTTGATGCCGCGCTGGACGCAGCATTGGCAGAGCCTGACCCGAAAAAGCGCGAGGCACAGATGCGCAGCGCCGAGATCCTGCTTCTCCACGACCAGCCAGTCATACCGCTCTATTTCTACGTCAACCGTGCGCTCGTTCAGCCCAATATCGGCGGGTGGGAAGATAATATAAGCAATATGCATCCCAGCCGGACTTTGTTTAGGATGCGCCTATGAGGTTCCCGATTTTTCCTGCCATGCTGTGTGCGGTGATGCTGTCGGCTTGCTCCCAAGGTGTCGACAATAGCCGTGTGCGTGTAGACATTATCGAAGACAGGCCGCGCGCTTTCAACATAGGAGCCCTTCCCTTGCCACTGGCATCGGCCAATCTGCGCAGCGCCACAGCACAAGGACTGGTAACATTTGATCCGAAAGGGCGGATTATCCCGGCGCTTGCAAACCGCTGGATCGTGACCGACGATGGCATGAGTTACATCTTTCGGCTCAACAAGACGCGGTGGAATGATGGCCGGGAGGTGACCTCGGGAGAAGTAGCCGGCCTATTGAGCGCGCGCATTCGCGAATTGCGCAGCGGACGATTCGGCCCGGAACTTGCTGTTTTTGACCGGGTCGTTCCGATGACCGGCAAAGTCGTTGAAATCCGTTTGAAGGCTCCAATGCCCTATCTTCTCGAAATGATCGCGCAACCGGAATTCGGGCTGGTCCGAAGGGGCTTTGGCTCTGGCCCGATGCAAGCGAAAAAATTCCAGCAAGCCATGCGCCTGCAGCTCAAGGGCACCAACGAAAAGGGCGAGCCGATCCTGGAAAATGAAACGGTAACATTGCGAAGTGCTACTGCATCGCTGGCACTGGCCCGCTATGCGCTGAGTGACACCGATCTTGTCGATGGTGGCCGCTTTGAGGACTTTCCACTCGTCGAAGCAGCCAAGATCAATGCAAATGACATTCACTTCGATTCCGTCCCCGGCCTGTTTGGACTGCTATTTGTCGACACGGGTCCATTTTTGTCAGACACGGCAAACCGCGAAGCAATTGCCATGGCGATCGACAGACCAAAACTCCTGACATCATTTGACATTGTCGCCTGGCAGGAAGCATTTACGCTGGTCCCTGAAAGCCTGCCGAGCAGGCAAGATAATCCTCGTCCCGACTGGTCGTCACGGCCCATGTCGGCAAGGCGAAGCATGGCTCGTGACACAATCGGGCGCTGGGAAGATGGCAATGGGCAGGTACGGCCATTGAAAATTGCGCTTCCACGAGGATTTGGCAGCCGAATATTTTTTGCGATGCTAAAGGCCGACATGGCTGCCATTGGCCTTGAGGTGGAACGCGTGACCCCGGACAGGCCGCATGACATGCGACTGATTGATCGTACTGCCGACCAATCCAGCCCTGCATGGTATCTCGATCAATTATCCTGCCGGGCCACCGAAATCTGCAGCAGGGACGCTGATCGGCTGGTTGCCAGTGCGCGCATGGCGGTTGATGCGCCCACTCGTGCTGAGCTGTTGGCGCAAGCCGAGAGCGAATTGCAGTCTGTGCGCAACTTCGTTCCGATCGCCAACCCGCTGCGATGGTCGATCGCAAGACCCGGGCTGCTGGGCCACTCCGCAAACGGTCGAGGATGGCACCTGTTGCAATATCTGGGACGAGACACGACATGAGCATCAAGGAGTAATGCAGATGCCGGTTTCACAGGAACAGTTTGAGAAAATTGCGCAAGATCTGCCTGGCATGGGCAGTGATCCACAGTCCGTGCGCAAACGCGTAGAGACCCTGGAACTGCTCCTTGAGCGTTCGTTCCTGATTCCCGGCACAAAAATCCCCTTCGGACTGGATTCGATCATAGGCCTGGTTCCGGTCCTTGGAGATGTCGTTACCGCCGTGATGGGGGCCTATATGGTTTGGGAGGCCCGCAATCTGGGCATGTCGAAGTGGAACTTGATGCGCATGGCAGCCAATGTCGGTATCGATACCGCGCTGGGTGCCGTCCCATTGCTCGGTGATGCCTTTGACTTGTTCTACCGCTCAAACAGCAAGAACTTGCGAATTATCAAGAGGCATCTGGACAAGCATCACCCGGGAACAAGGGTGATCGACGTCTAGAAACATACTTGCTGTTTCAAAGTTGACCGAAGTCCAGCCCGATATCGGCAGCAGGTGCACTTTGGGTAAGACGTCCAACAGAAATATATGTCACTCCTGTTTCTGCCTTGGACCTGATGGTCTCGAGCGTTACACCCCCGGAAGCCTCTGTGGGTACTCGGCCTCCAACAAGTGCTACTGCCTTTTTCAGAGTTGCCACATCCATGTTGTCGAGAAGCAGGTGATTGGCTCCAGCCAAGAGGCCGGGCTCGATCTGCGATAGTTGGTCGACTTCCAAGATGATGCGCTCGACACCTGCATGTTTGGCACGCCGTACTGCCTCGGCCACATCCCCGGCGACAGCCACATGGTTGTCCTTGATCATCGCTGCATCCCATAATCCCATGCGGTGGTTCTTGGCCCCTCCCATGCGCGTTGCATATTTTTCCAGCACGCGAAGGCCTGGGATCGTTTTTCTGGTATCCAGCAGAATGCACCCCGTGCCATCGATTGCATCGACATAGCTTCGTGTCATGGTGGCTATCCCGGACAGATGCTGAGCCGTGTTGAGTGCAGAACGTTCTGCCGTGAGCATTGCACGGGCGTTGCCGCGCAATCGCATCAAGTCGGTTCCGGCCGGGACTATCTGCCCTTCTTCCACGAGCACCTCGATTTCCATCGAAGGATCAAGATGCTGAAAAAATGCGACTGCGATAGGCAGGCCTGCAACCACAATCGGATCTCGGCTGTCCATGGTGCCTGTAAAACGCGTATCACTGGGGATGACACTCTCCGAAGTCACGTCCCGCCCTGTTGGTCCGAGATCCTCGACCAAGGTCGCACGCACAAAGGCCGCGAGGTCAAAATTCTGCAACGAGAAGGTCATGAATAAACCATTGAATAATCGTTCAAATTTAGATTTAGTTCAAGAATTTCGCAAAGGCTGGATTCGCATGTCATCGTCATCGCGCCAGCTAATCCATAACAGCCACGTTAGGAAAGTAAAAAGGGCAGGGAAAGTCACCTGTACCCATGCATGGGTGACGCTGCCATTGCCGGTTGCACGCAAGTCGCGGAGGCAACGTTTCGGATACATCACCTGCCGCCATTTGCCAGCCACAATGCACCAAGCTCTGAATCGAGCGTCTTGGGATGAAATTTATCAAGTCCTGAACCTGGATAAAAGGTCATCTCCCCAAATAACGGCCTTCCGCCTACCTCGTAAAAATCGCTCCGGACGAAATCGAAAGAGGCCCCGAGCATTTCTGCAGCAGTGATCATCTTCGCGAGATTTTCAGGCGGGGGTGGGTCAGGATCTGGCGTTTGCACCGACACCCTGTCCCAGTTCAAGTCAAACAACATCCACCGGTGCCGGTGCTCCCGGTCCAGATGAACCTGGACATGTGTGACCCGACCGCCAAATGTGTAGAATTTATAGTCAACAGGAAGCACAGATTCGTCGCCCACGAACGGCTCGATCAGCAAACCGCGAGGAATATGCGCGTAGAGCCATTCGTCGAGCCACTTGCCATATGGTGCGTCAAGCCATTTGTGCGCCTTGCTTCGCGCGGCCTGCCAGTCATCGATGCCGCTGCGCAGGAAAAGGTTCTGGTTGCAACCATGGCGTGATTTCAAGACAATTGGCGCCGTCCACAACGAGTGTTGTGGCAAGTCAACGCCGTGCCACAGGGTCGGAATAACCCATGCATCCCCGATAGTTTCAGCGACAAAGGTCTTGACCTCCACCTTGTCGGCAAGGCTGACCATTCTAAGGTCTCTGACCTTCAGCTTGCGACGCTGGACCAATTCTGTGAAAGTCGCAGGCCGCTCAAGGTCAAGCACGCACTGGTGGCGAACAAGATAGCAGGTCGCCAAGCGCAATCTTGCCAACCGCGTGGCCAGGCCGTGGTCATTGTCTGCAATGGTGACCGGAGCGCTTGTCAGATTGGCTATACTCAAGTCACGTGCTCGATCTCGTATCGGATCGGTTTGAATGAGCCATTGTTCGATTGCAACGCTGAACAGGCGGTAAGCCCAATAACAAGATCCGCATGCGCCTTGAACCTGATGCTGTCACCTGCTTTGCTCAGCGGAGGATCGACGCTCAGTGTGCCAGTGGTGCTGTCCACGGCGACATTCATGAAGCAGTTGAATGCAACCGGAATCATGTCCTCGGTTATGCCGAAGGGCGCGAGAGCCTCGGCCAAGTTTCCAAAACAGCCCTTGTGTGGATTCCTGTCACCATAGATTATTCGAAATGTGTCTTTGCTGCACGGCGTCAACAAGAAGTCATGGCGACCAACATCATCAGAAATGATTTCGAGCATTTTGTTACTTCGATTGGAATAAAGCAGGTCGCCCGTAGTCAGGTATATCCTGCTCGCATAATCCAGAGTGCGGCCAGAAGATATCACTTCCCCAATATCTCCCTGGCGAAATGCCAGGAGGTCAGCCACCTGCTCGCCGAGCGGATCGGTCACAGTGAGCACATCGCCCCTGTTCAGCGTGAATGCCACGCCCGACCGGGGTTCAATCGTGGACTGCATCGAGCATCTCCAGGTCCGGGTGGTAACCGGCACGTTCATAGGGGCACTTCCAGTCAGAGCCCACTGCTCGGCCGCTATATTGTCTTGCGGCCGAAACTTCGCCGTGCTGGGCCAACATCGGATTTATCGAACCTGCGACCCTGGCATCACGTTCCAGTATCGATTCTCGCAATCTCTCATATTGATTGGATTCACGCAGTCTTTCGAACTGGTCGTGGAGATTGAAGATCATCATTGGTCGAACGAATTGGCGTGCAGGGCGGCTGGCCTTTGGATGCAGGCCGACGATGAAGAACGCTTCGCCACCAAAGCTGACCGAAAACTCCGGATGATTGGGATCATGCGCGACCCGCAGATCGATTTTTTGTCCCAGCCAGTCGTCCTTGTCGCTCAGAGATTGTAATCTTTCCCAGAGATGGCGCTCAAATTCGATCTCGTCGAGCGCCGACTCATCTTCGAAGATCACCGCCAGTGACCGAAATGGCGCAGGATTGCTTCGGTAAAGCCCGACCATGGCCATGATCATCTCATGAATTGCAAGGTCGTCCCAAGCAGAGCGGATGTCGCGCGCCACGACAAAAGTCATTTGCCGCTTTGCCAGAGCTGCCTTGGCTCCAACACACGGAAACAAGGGATCGCGGACAAATTCTTCGAACGCCGTGATGAGCGGGTGGCGCATATTTGATAATTCTTGAATCATGCCAACATAACGCATCGGAAGCAAAATGGTTTCAACCTTTAGCGTTACGCGTGTCTCCTTTGCCTGATTCCAATACGCACCAAGACATGACCCGGATCATGCTCTGCCTAAGTCACCTTTACCCAATGTGCCGCTGGCCATATCGAGCATCCGGTCCAGACTCTTCTTCGCAGCGATACGGACTTGCTCGTCCATTGTGATTTGCGGAGTTAGGTCGCGCAGGGCAAGATACAATTTTTCCAACGTGTTGAGTGCCATATATGGGCAGATGTTGCATGCGCAATTTCCGTCCGCACCAGGTGCCCCGATGAAGGTCTTGTTGGGC
>JBATDO010000189.1:0-1938 GCA_049663505.1 Sphingorhabdus sp. | reverse complement strand
GCGTGCTTACGCCCCTGTGGCCGTTGGCTACGCTCTATCGGCTGTGTTGTGCTGGGCCGGACTGCTGGCGGGTAGAGATATATTATTAACCGGAGCCTTCGCCGCCGCATTTCTTGCGGGTCTTTGGGGTGCGTTTGTATTGGCTTCGATTGCGATACGCGAAAGGCGAGATGGGAAAAGTCCGACTTGGCATGGCTGGTCGATCTTGGCCGCTTTTGCTTTTGGCATCGCCGGGCATTTTGCAGTCATATCATTCATGGTAGATCCGGCGAATGGCACCCTGCCATTTGCCAATCGCATCGGGCTTTGGGCGTTTATTCTCCCGGTCTTCTTCACCGTCTGTCACCGGATGGTGCCATTTTTCGCTGGTAATGTTGTCGAAGGATATATCCGTTGGCGGCCATTCTGGCTTCTCGCTGCATTTTGGGTTGGAACGGTGTTTCTGGTTGTCGCAGAGGTAACAGGCCAACTGATACTGCTAAGCCTCGGCAGCGTTTTGATAGCTGCTATCACGGCGTTGATGGTCTGGAAATGGTGGCCGCGTGCCAAAGCGCCAGCATTGCTATGGGTTCTAATCATTGGCTTTGCCTGGGCACCCCTTGGATATGCACTGGCTTTTCTTGGTTCGACCGGATTTGAGTTAGGCCGCGCGCCCGAACACGCTCTGACCATCGGATTTGCAAGCAGCATCCTCGTGGCGATGGTCACCCGTGTTACGCATGGCCATTCGGGCCGGCCGTTATACTTCCCCGTGGTCGCATGGATTGCTTTTGTTGGCATGCAGACCGCCGCGCTGGCCCGTATCGCCGCCGGCGTGCATTATGAAAGCCCAGCGTTGTTGCTTGCTTCTGCAATCATTTTCGTCGCATGTTTTGCGCCATGGATGCTGCACAATGGTGCGATATATCTGCAAGCGCGAATTGATGGCAAAGCAGGATAGGCCGCAAATTTTACGGCGTTACACTTACCCAGATTAGCGCAATGACAACGCCGAAAAATGCGACCATAATTGGCACCGTCAGAATTTGCGCGAAGGCTGCCGCTTTGCCAAGTCGACCTGTGAAGGTCTCGATATCGCCATGGACAGTTGCCGGTCTGCTTGGAGCGCCGACTGTGTTCATGGCGGCGGCAGTCCCGAAATACATCACC
Source organism: Sphingorhabdus sp. (assembly GCA_049663505.1). Taxonomy (GTDB): domain Bacteria; phylum Pseudomonadota; class Alphaproteobacteria; order Sphingomonadales; family Sphingomonadaceae; genus Sphingorhabdus_B. The sequence continues at coordinate 789 of JBATDO010000189.1, read as the reverse complement.
GTATAGCACGCGCTGATCGCGATCATGAACAGCGCGCTTTTGTCATGACCAGTTACCATGATGAGGGCACCAAAGAATACCGCATAGGCAAGAAACATCGTCACCCAGACTGATTTTGGAAGACCGAATGTCCTGAGTTCTTGAGTGGGCTTGATCGGCATAACCAGCTCAACATCGTGCAGCCGATATTCGACCGCCCGGGTTTCTGCGGCCATCATATTAAATTCCATCAACATCGATCTTCTCCTTTGTGAGAGCGGCAAGACCGCCATGGTGCAAGGCGACCCCGGTTTGCAGGCTGGCCGCGATCCGATGTGCGCGGTCGCGGAAGAGGTCTTGTGCGTCCGGATTGGCGACGACTTCAGACACCGTCTCATCCCAAAGGCGAAGCCACATCTCGAAATGTTCAGGCACAATACCGGATATCGCGACATGCTTGAGCATCGGATTGCCACGAAACCGGCCGGATTCCATCGAGATAGACGCCCAAAAATCTTTCATTCTCGCAAGATGTGGCTCCCAGTTCACGATCTTTGCTGCAAACATCGGTCCGAGCACGACATGTCCGCGGATATGCGCGTAAAATGTTTCGACAAGCCTGGAGATAAGCGCATCATCTATCCCGATTGCATCGGCCTCAGCAGCCTTTCGTAGCCTGGCTTGTTCTACATAAGAATGCGCGTTCATCGGTTCGACTCTATATGATATATTTAATATACCTTTTATAAGCCGATTGCCCCGAAAAGCAATATATTATATACATGTTTTATGAGATTGACTGTTCAGACT
>JBATDO010000188.1:0-4491 GCA_049663505.1 Sphingorhabdus sp. | reverse complement strand
CCTATTATGTGCCGACACTTTCGACCGTCAACGGCTATGTGGAGCGGCTCGCCAAGGATCCCAATGCCTATCCCGCCGATGTTCTGGCAAAAGTCAAATGGCGGATCGGGGTCACGGGCAAGAGTCTTGCAAAGGCGTATCCTGCAGGTGTGAAGATTGCGTTCGGCACAGATGCAGGTGTTTCAAAGCATGGTAAAAATGCGGATGAATTCGAGCTTATGGTCAAGCATGGGATGCCAGCGTCTGCTGCAATAAAAGCGGCTACAATAAATGCATCTGCGTTGCTCGGCGTGGATAATGAAGTTGGAACACTGGAGCCGGGAAAGGCCGCCGACTTGATAGCCGTATCGGGTGACCCGACCAATGATATCTCCATACTCAAATCTGTCCGTTTCGTGATGAAAGGCGGGAAGATATTTAAGGACGAATGATAATCCCCTTTTGAGCATCTGCCTGACCGGACAGAGACCGTTCAAATGCACGGGCCGCAGCCTCAAGGCCGATTTGCTCATCGATGTCGATCGTCCCATCAACTGCATTCAGGAAGCTTGCCCAACTGATGGCAACGGCGTCGCCAAAACCCTTGGCCCCCAGTTCGTTTATCGTGGCAACGGCATGGTCTGGAGCAAAGAACAATATGGGAGCAGGGCCTTTCATGCTGTTTTTTGCGGTAAGCCCGCGCGCATCTGCATGGGTAGCGCCAACCAGGCAGCTATATTTCAGATGTTCACCCAGCACTTCATGTATGTTGCGTAACAAGCTTTGAGACCCGGCAAAATCGACCAAGACTGACGGTGTCTGCGGTAATCCTGTGACTTCGTCATAGTCCAGTACTTGGTCATACAATCCGGTTTCCCGGACAAATTTGCAGTTGCCCTTGGAGGTCAGTCCGATGCGCTTGATGTCTGGGGACAGGTCCCGCGCAACACTTGCCAAGCCCATTGAAGTCTTGGACGACGCGCTTGTCATGATGAGAACTTCGGCGCCAAACCAAGATTCACGGCGAAACATGGCCTCGATCAGGAAGCCTGTTTTGAATAATGGACCAAACAGCATGCGCTCTCGTTCCCTCGTCGCATCGTGCTCCGGATCGGCGTTCAGGCGGCTATATTGATTGTAGATTGGGCTCATTGGCTGTCGGTGCGCAGCCATGTCGATAAAACCGCTGGACGATAGTTTTCCGGGCAAAACGTCAAGATGTGTAGCCATCGGCAGATAGCCATAGACCCGCTCTCCCACCGCGATTTCTGGATGTCGCGATTGTTCAACCCTCGCATGCCCCCACACGGGTACAATGCCCCATTCGCCATCGCCGGGAAAGAAGTTCCAATATCCAAACAGGTCGCCAGTTACTGCGTAAGTGATATTGTTTGCCGTGATTGAAAAGCTCTCGATCTTCAATCGAACCGCTCCCTCCTCAAGTGGGGGTAGGTCCTTATCGCATATGCGCGTTTCCTTAAGCGCAGTCTTGTGAACCAGGACGCTCGATGCCATTCTTTCTCTCCTTACAGCTCGATGTGATTCGACCTTTGACAATCACACTAAGATGTGAAAAAGCGAATCAGCTCATGGCTATGGTGCCATCTAGTGAACGTAAGAGGCCTTATGTCTACCCAGTTAATAGAAAAATTGCGCAGCCTCGTGACCGACGGCGGCCTGTCTCGGTCTGGCCTTGCACGGGCGGCAGGACTCCATGCAAACACCCTGCGCGACCTAGACCAGGTGGATTGGAATCCAACGGCTGATACGCTCAAGAAACTTGAAAGCTATTTGTTCGCAAATGATGACACGCCGGCCTTGGTGCCGATCGAGGAGATCATCGAGGAGGCGCGCAATGGACGGATGTATATTCTAGTCGACGACGAGGATCGCGAGAATGAAGGTGATTTGATCATTCCAGCACAAATGGCAACGCCCGACGCCATCAACTTCATGGCGACCCATGGCCGGGGACTCATTTGCCTGACCTTGACCAAGGAGCGCGTTGAACAGTTGGGTCTTGACTTGATGAGCCGTGCGAATGGAACTCGGCATGAAACTGCCTTTACGACCTCCATCGAGGCACGGGAAGGGGTGACGACCGGCATTAGCGCTGCCGATCGCGCACGCACTGTTTCGGTCGCGATCGATGCAGCAAAAGGACGGGACGACATTGTGACACCAGGGCATGTATTCCCGCTGATTGCACGTGACGGCGGCGTTCTGGTTAGGGCGGGGCATACCGAGGCTGGCGTTGATATCAGTCGACTGGCCGGTCTCAATCCATCGAGCGTCATCTGCGAGATCATGAAGGACGATGGTACCATGGCGCGTATGGATGACCTGGTGTCATTTGCGCGTATGCATAACCTGAAGATGGGAACGATACGCGACCTTATCGCTTACCGTCGCAAGCACGATCATCTTGTCGAAAAGCGTGCCGAGATGAAGTTCACGAGCCACTGGGGCGGTGAATGGAACGCGATGACATTCTATAACAAGGCTACCGGCGACGAGACAATGGCGCTGGTCAAGGGGCGCATCGATCCAGACAAGCCGACATTGGTGCGAATGCACACGATGTCGATGTTTGTTGACGTCTTTGGAGAGCAAAGCGAACGCGCGGGGCTTTTGTCGCGGTCCATGGAGGCTATTGCGCAAGAAGGAAGCGGGGTTGTCGTTGTTATCAACAAGCCGATGAAAGGCGTTGTGTCGCGTTTCATGCAATTGCGAGCAGAAGGCAAGCAGGCTGGTGCACCGGAAATCGAGGAATTGCGGGATTATGGTGGTGGAGCGCAGATACTGACCGAACTAGGTGTTCAAGACATGATATTGCTGACCAATACACATCATACGTTGGTCGGGCTCGAAGGATATGGCCTTTCGATTATCGGTGAACGTGCAATACCCGAAACTGGAGGCGAATAATGGCAAAGTTTCTTATAGTTGAGGCAAGGTTTTATGACTATTTGAACGACATGCTCGTTGCCGGTGCCAAGCACGCGCTGGTCGATGCCGGTCATAATGTCGAGGTCGTCACGGTTCCTGGGGCCTTGGAAATCCCTGGCACTATCGCCATGGCTGCCGAAAGCGGGCGCTATGATGGATTTGTTGCCATTGGTGTCGTCATTCGCGGTGAAACCTATCATTTCGAAATTGTTGCAGGCGAAAGCGCGCGCGGAATCATGGCGCTGACAATGGACGGAATTGCGATCGGCAATGGCATCTTGACGGTAGAGAATGAAGAACAGGCGATAGTCCGCGCTGATCCTTCCCAGAAAGACAAGGGCGGAGAAGCGGCCAAGGCCGCGTTAGCCCTGCTTGCGCTGAGAGAACGGTTTGGAGGCTAGGGTGGATGCACCAAAGGGCAGGTATCGTATCGAAGAACGTGAGCGTCGTCTTGTAACCATTGACACGTTGACGGGCGAAGAAGTTGGAATGAGCGGGACCAGGGCTGCACACCTGGCAGTCGATGCAGTTGAAATTGAACTGGAGACAAACGCTCCGTCGGTGATTGTGCAGCCAGAGATTTCAGTACCTATAGCGACCCAATCAGATTCACAGACCTGGCGAACGCCGCAGTCTGAACGCCCGATTGCGGATAAGGCAGCACGCGAACACGTGTCCGAATGGGCCGGATTAATGCCCGGTGCAAGCGCCCAAGGTAGTGGCTACATCCTCAAAACAAGCAGGTTTTACGATCACCTGGGTCCGCGTGTCGTCATGCTTGACGCAGAAGGCGCCAAGACATTGGGCAGCCTGATGCTCCTCGTGCTGGTCGGCGCAATATTCACCGTACTGATCGTTGTGATAATTGCAGGAGAGAATTTTTGGATTGCGCTGCTTGCAATCGGTTTTGTGCTGCTGCGTGGTTTGAAACCGGTCGCTCAAATTGCAATGAAGCGAATCCTGGCCGAGGCTTCAATCGTCGAATAGCCAAAAAGCCACGCAACAAAGTTTCAAATTCCATTGTACTTTTCCTACGCTATAACGCGGCAATGACCGCACCTATCCTGTCCAGCCAAATTGATCATCAAGCCGAGGAAACGCGCGCGCGCGCCGCACATAACCGGGCGCTGCGGGATGAACTTTGGGCCCGGGTCGCACAAGCCTCTTTGGGCGGAAACGAGAAAGCCCGCGAACGGCACGCTTCACGAGGCAAGCTGCTCCCCCGGGAGCGGGTTGAACATCTGCTCGATCCTGGTTCGCCCTTTCTGGAGATCGGACAATTAGCGGCGTATGACCTTTATGGCGGGGACATTCCTGGAGCTGGCCTGATTTGCGGTATTGGGAGAGTATCAGGACGACAATGCATGATCGTTTGTAACGACGCGACGGTCAAGGGCGGCACATATTACCCGATGACTGTCAAAAAACATTTGCGGGCCCAGGAGATCGCCGAGGCAAACCGTTTGCCTTGCATTTATCTTGTAGACAGCGGTGGCGCCAATCTGCCGCACCAGGACCAGGTTTTTCCGGACCGCGACCATTTTGGTCGGATATTCTATAATC
>JBATDO010000187.1:0-5611 GCA_049663505.1 Sphingorhabdus sp. | reverse complement strand
CCAAATCAGATGGCAAACCGGGTTGGGGGTTAACCCCCAACCCGGTTGTTGCCTTCACGCCCAATCCCGGGCAACAAAAGGGTCAAGGGCTCTACTTATAACTGGTAGGAAGTTCGGGCGCAGACCATCGTCCAAACATCGTAAATTCAAAACAAGTTAGTTGCCCACTTCCAACGATTGGGCGCTGGCTGCTCAAGCGATGCATTTCGAACGCAATGCGAATGCTGTCAATGTGACATGAGCAGTGGAAGTTGCGGGTCTTCGAGCACTTCTCGCGTAGCACCGCCCAAAACAAACTCCCTTAGTCGCGAATGGCCAAAAGCGCCCATTACCAGAAGGTCCGCGCCACTTTGCACAGCGTGGCCTTGAATAGCCTGACCAATTGATGCGTTACCCAGATCAACCTGCTCAAATCTGGCGTTCAGGCCCTTTTGGGCAAGTGCGTTCTCGATGGTGGCACGATCGGGGCTTGTCTGAAAACGCTTTTCGCCCCCTACCGCCACCAGCGTCACTTCTTCGGCAAGCCGCAGAAAAGGCATAGCATCATGAAGGGCTCGCGCAGCCGTGCGGCTGTGATCCCATGCGACGGTCACTTTCTTGCAAGCGAACGATGACTCATAGTGATTTGGAACGATGACGACCGGGCGACCGGAATCGAACAACACATGTTCTGCAACCGCACGCTCGCTGAGAAAGACACTATGATCTACCCCTGCGACTGTAAGATCATGCAGCTTGGCCCTATCGCCCACGAAGGGGATCAGGCCAAATGCATGTGCCCAATCGGTAAGGGTTGACACCGGTACGCCGCGTTCACGTGCGCGATCTGCAATGGCTTCAGCCAGTGCAGAGGTATTCTGGCGCCTTACGGCGGTTTCCTGCTCGATCTGTTCAGCAGAGCGCCCTTCCCAAGTGCCTGGCGTTAAGAAGTCCGTAAACGGCACGAAGACATCAAGATAGGCACCGAGCGCAGCTGCTGCGCTCACTGCAAAGGCGGCGGGTCCACTGGTTGGCCTGGAGGCTTCGAGCGAACCATAAAGCATGAGCGTGTGATTTGGCATGATAGGTAATCCTCTTCATTTAATCGGTCGCGAGGGGCAAGTATTGGTCGTTGGTCGTGACCGTCGCTGATAAACTCGACTTCGTCTGAGCGCGCAGACGCGCGCTTGCTATGTGCCATTACGCAGTGACAAGTGATGCCACACGATCTGCGGATTGCACGCAGCATTGCAGTCGAAGCCAATGGCCTTGTTGTCCACAGTCATTAAAAATATAAAATCCATTAGTGTTTTCCTGTCGTGATTCTTAGATTTCATTGCGGAGCCTGATGGGCTTGCGACGCACCACGGGTTTTCCAGAGCGAGTAGAATATTCCGCCCAGAATGAGGGCAAAAGTAACCGCGAGGCTCAGCATCGGCGGGAATTTGTCGCCGCCCATCAGGAAGTCAGAGACAAAAATCTTCGCGCCAATAAACACCAGCACCAGCGCGAGTGCGTATTTGAGATACTGAAACCGGTGAACCATCGCAGCGAGCGCGAAATACAGTGCGCGCAGACCGAGGATTGCCATGATGTTTGAAGTGTAAACAATGAAGGTGTCAGTGGTGATGGCGAAAATGGCCGGTACGCTATCGACGGCGAACACGAGATCGGCCAGATTTATAATTACCAGCGCAAGAAACAGCGGTGTTGCCGCCCGCACCATTTTGCCAGTCTTTTCATCAGGCACTTGCACAAAGAAATGCTGGTCATGCAGTTCCTTTGTTACCCGCATGTGCCTTGAGATAAACTTGACCGCCGGGTTCTTTGCAACGTCCATCTCCTGGTCGCCCGTGAACAGCATTTTGACACCGGTCGCGATCAGGAATGCAGCGAAGATATACAGCACCCAATAATATTCTTGGACGATTGCCGCGCCCGCCGCGATCATGACGCCGCGTAAAAAAATGACGGCGATTATGCCCCATAAAAGTGCGCGATATTGGTATTTTCTAGGAATCGCAAAATAGGTGAATATCAGACTGATTACGAAGACATTGTCGATCGACAACGCCTTTTCGATGAAGAAACCGGTGTAATATTGCATCCCGCTTTCGGCGCCTTTTTGGAACCAAACCCAAAGTCCAAAGGCAAGGGCAATACTGATGTAGAAAGCCGACAGCTTCAAGCTTTCGCCAATGCCCATCTCGCGGTCTTCTTTGTGCAATACGCCAAGGTCAAAGGCGGTGAGGACGACGACTAGTCCAATAAAGGATAACCATAACCAAACAGGTGTTCCCAGCCAGTCCATAAATAGAAAGTCCATACACTTACTCCGTTCGAAGCCCCCAATTGTCGAGCTATTTGTTTCTATTCCAAGTTCGCAATTTTACGTAACCGAGAGGGGCAGACATTCCCGCATGCGCAAAAGCCGCTGCCGATGAAAAACCGGCAGCGGGGAAGTTCAATCGAATAGCTCTGACAGGACAGACTTCTTGCGCTTGCGATGGCGATAATGATCCTCAGTGTTACATCCGTGCTGCCTCTGGCTATAACTCTGCGGCTCGGCCTCACGCCGGGTCGGTGCCACATCGTTGATGCTGCGTTCAACGTTCTTGTCGAGCTCTTCGCGGTCGAACCAAAGGTCGCGGCATGTTGAGGAAAAATCAATTTCGACGCCTTGACGGTCCGACATGGTCAGGCCGGTCTTGCAAACCCGGCATGACATAGTTTCAAGGATTTTGATCTTCGCATGACCTACGCTGCCCCAATTGGGCGAGGGAGTGCGAGCCGGTGCATGCGGTCCTTTATTGCCAATTTAAGCTTCTTCAGTCTCAAAAGCCTCAAGCTGTCTGGGAACTGACGCTTGTGCTCACGACGTACCTCAGCATCCAATCTGCTGTGGACCAAGAGCATTCGATATATCAGTGTTTTCATGGCACATCTCCAGTCACTGGTTGGTTGATCAATCGAGCCCACCGCAGTGCAGCGCCACCAGAGGGGGAGGTGCGGTTCCGCCGCACCGGGTTAGCTCGATGCGGTCCGACATCGCTGCTGTCAGGGAGATCAGCCGCCAGAGGGGCCCGGTCCGCGAAAACTGATCTAGCTTTGGATGTAATTTGACGCCAATCCGATTTCTCGCCCCGACCAATAGCCTCAAACTATCACAGAAGCTCGAAGGGTAAGTATTATCACTCCGCCATCATAGCGCGCGCTTCGATCCTAATTCGTTCAGCAATCATGCGATAAGCGTCACTGTAAGCAGCGCCCGATCGCCATGCAGCAGCGATGCTGCGCGTGTATTCCCACCCCTGGGGTTCAAGTTCGGTGATGCCCGCGCGGCCGCCGACGTCCGATCGGATGTAAAGCTCCGGGAGAATTGCAAGTCCCAACCCTGAGCTCGCCATCTGATGGATGCTGTCGAGGCTCGTACCTTCATAGTCTCGCAACAGATCCATGCCGAGGTCAGCGCAAATCGCAGCTACCTGATGATGCAGGTGGTGGGTCCTCGTGATGCTGAGAACCTTCGCGCCTTTCAAGTCAGCAAGGCTTAACCCGGTATCCATGGCTAGCGGATGGTCAGGAGGCCCGACGAGAAACAATCGTTCGCGAAACAGGGGCTCGATTTCGAGATCGCTGCCCTCGATGGGTAGCGGTCCAAGCAGCATGTCAAGGGCACCTCGCGAGAGTTCGAGCGCCTGCTCTCCTGGAATGCCCTCTCTAATGTGGAGCTTGAGGTCAGGCTGTTCGCTGTGAAGTGCAGCAATGATCGGAGGCATCAGATATGGTCCCAGTGTGGGCGTCACTCCGAAACGAAGTGTCCCGACGAGGTTCTCGCCCGCTCGCCGCGCGAGTTCGCGAATGTCCTGCACCTCAATAACCAGACGTCGAGCCCGGGCAGTGATCTCGCGACCGATAGGTGTGAGCTCGGCCCCAGAGGTTCTTCGTTCGATCAAAGCGACCCCGAGTCGATCCTCCAACGCTCGCATTTGCTGGCTGAGGGTGGGTTGTGAAACATGGCAGGCATCCGCTGCTCGGCGGAAATTTTGGAGGTCAGCCACGGCAATGAGATATTCCAACTGACGCAGGGTCGGCATTCAAGGTCTCCATACGCGGCAGTTTGTGCCTATCACATGCGTCGCATATTTCCGAAATAGTTTTGCGTATGTTTCGTATAGCGGCACTCGGCGAGAAGCTCGACACTGCTACTTTTCTACAATGATACCACAGAGATGGGGATGGAACGTTGCGGCGCTTGTGAGATTGAAGTCGAGCCAGGCACCGGCGGATTGCCAAGGATCCTAGCAGAAGAAGCCCCGTTGACCTATTGTCCAGCCAAAGCCCCGCTTGATTTAAGAGATCTGCTGAAAAGGACCAAGCCAGAACAATGAGGAAACCAAGGATCATTCCCGACAGACATCGCGGCATCATTGATCTCAGGGTCAGGATCCCAGGCGACATGTTCCACGCGTTCGACCCGTCTCCTCTGGTTGGTCGTGACCTTGATAACGAAGTGGAAGCCTATATTGTCGAGAGCGCCTTGGAACTGTCGGAGCGCGCCTATCGCCTGGTGATCCATGTTGCTGAGCCGGAAAGGGACCGCGACAGCAAGGAAACTATCGCGGCGGCTGTGCGATCCTATTTTGCCTATCGCAGCGAGGTGCAAGCCCGACGACTCCGGTTGTTGCTGCGCGAGGGTCGGCAGGCACTGGTAATGGGGCTAGGCTTCCTCGCGCTGTGCTGGGGGCTTGGCTTTTTGGCCACCGAGACAGTCCCTAAGCCCTTTGGCGAATTCCTAAGCGAGGGCCTGCTCATCATCGGCTGGGTGGCCAACTGGCGGCCTGCGGAAATCTTTCTCTACGATTGGCGACCAATGAGCCGGCAGCGCAAAATTCTCGACGAACTTGCAAACATGGACATTCATTTCCGTATCGACCAGCAGAATGGCAGATTGCCGCAAGGGTCCGGACCGACCTGATGCCGACCGCATTATCGACGGTCCTACGTGAAAAAGCAGGAACTGAGCTCCATCGAGAGCGTCCCGGCTGGGCGCGAAGCCTCAGAGTGAGGACCATTCTAGCGCAGCGCGCTGTTCGCTTGGTTCATCCCAGATGGCGACATGCATCTTAAAAATATTGCCGGACTGAAAACCGCCAAGCCACCAGGTCGAACTTTTGAATCCCTTCGAATGGCCCCGCATTAGGACCCCCTCACCACCCGCGTTTTCCCGGGCCTTGCACATGAACTGATGGCGCTGAAGATTGCTGAAAAAGGACCGTTTACATGGGCGGGATTTTGTTTCCGCTGCGCGTACGATGGAGCTTCCTCTTGGTCGTGCGCGAAGGCTCAAGGCTCAGATGTGCCCCGACATTGGCAGTGCCGTTGCGAAAGTCAAAAAAACATTCTGGAAGATCGCGCGGCAATCGATACCCATTTTCAGCGACGGAAAGCTTACTTGGCTTAGACTTCAATGAACTTGGTATGTTTGCCCACCAGGCGGTCCTGTTTGCCGAATATCATCTTCACGGCACAATGGTCGTAAACAGATATACTGCAAAAATGAGCAGATGCACCACCCCTTGAAGCACCGTGGTCTTGCCCGTTCCCAACGTCAATGTGGCCACCATAAGCG
>JBATDO010000186.1:0-11462 GCA_049663505.1 Sphingorhabdus sp. | reverse complement strand
ATTCTGGGGTTGCCCGGATAATTTGGTAAACACCTTTGACAGCACTGAAGTGACAGTCTTCCATTAGGAGAGTTGAGGGAGACAAAAAATGGCCAGCGCCAAAAATGCAACGCATTCGCATGTCCACAAGAGCTATGCCAAACGAATAAGTGACCATATCGCCGTTGCACTGGTTGCATATACGCTGATGCTGATTTTTGTCACGTCACCCGCGATGGAATCGAAGGGGACGTCAATTCTCCCTTATTTCATGTTGGTTGTGTTTGTAGGCATGGTTATTCCCTCATGCCGCAAAATGGAAAGGCGCTGGCAGGCGCTGGATGCAAGCGAACTGGGCACAGCGGGCCTAGAGACGCGTTTTGGTATCGACCGCGTTAAGCTATGGGCTGCAGCCATTGGCATTCCCATCTTCTTGTCGGTGCTTTTTACGATATTCTAAACCGCCACCTGATTGACGCTATACCGGCCCGCGCCTAAGTGGGTCCTATGCTAAAGCCCAATGAAGCGCTTGATCGCGCGCTAAATCTCGTTTCCCAGGCAATCAAGGCAGGAGCCGATGCTGCCGATGCTGTCTATGTCTGCGATGCCTCGACCGAGGTTCAGGTGCGGCTCGGCGCGCTAGAGGATGTTGCTCGCTCAGAAGGCGAGGATATTGGCCTGAGGGTATTTATCGGCCAGAGGTCGGCAACGATTTCATCATCGAACATGAACCCGACAATCCTCGCCGACTTGGTCGCTCGTGCCATCGACATGGCAAAGGAGGCTCCCGAGGATCAATATGCCGGTCTGGCGCCGGCTGACCGGCTCTCACACGGGCCATTTCCCGATATCGACAGCGATGATGGAAAAGATCCTGACCCTGCAACCCTGCGGGCAGCGGCGCTTGAATGCGAAAATGCTGCACGTGAAGTACCCGGCGTAACCAACAGCGAAGGAGCCGGCGCAAGTGCCGGTCGATCGATATTTGCGTTGGCAACGAGCCACGGATTTGCCGGTGTTTCCTCTTCATCGGGCTATGGACTATCTGCAAGTGTGCTGGCTGGCGAAGGTGATGACAAGGAAAGGGACTATGACTGGCGATCGGCGCGCCACCATTCCGACCTGGACAGCGCTGCTGCAATCGGAAGGCGAGCCGGCGAACGCGCTGTACGGCGTCTCAATCCTGGCACGGTGAAAAGCGGACAAATGCCATTGATATTTGATCCCCGCGTCGGCAGTTCGCTCGTTGGCCATCTGCTCGGCGGCATCAGTGGATCATCGATAGCGCGAAAAACCAGCTTCCTGCTCGAATCACTCGGGGCGCAGCTCTTTGACAGCAGCATATCCATCATAGACGACCCGCACCGCCCCCGAGGTCTCGGATCCAAGGCATTCGACGGTGAAGGCCTGCCAACCGCAAGGCGCGCGATAATTGAAAACGGCCTCTTGACGGGCTGGCTCATGGAAAGCGCCTCTGCAAGGCAATTGGGCCTTCAGCCATCAGGTCATGCAAGCCGCGGGGTCAGCGGTGCTCCTGGTGTGAGTGTTTCCAATGTTCATCTCCAGGGCGGGACTTCCAGTCCTGCCGAACTCATGGCTGATATCAAGCAAGGGATATATATCCACGAACTGGCAGGGCAGGGCGTAAATCCCGTCACGGGTGACTATAGCCGCGGTGCTGCTGGCTTCCTGATCATTGACGGCGAACTGGCAGGACCAGTCAGCGAGTTCACCATTGCCGGCAATCTGAAGGACATGTTTGCTGCCATGATCGCTGCCAATGACCTTGAGTTCATCCGCTCCAGCAATGTTCCAACCTTGCGCGTTGACGGGATGATGATCGCGGGTGCGTGAAGTAGGTCTCGTTCGCGCCGCCGTTGTTGCGGCTACGCGCGAAGCCGGGGCGCTGGCCATGACGAGCTGGCGCGAGGGAACAGTGCCCGACGCGCTGGTATGGGAAAAGAGCAAGGGCGATCCGGTCAGCGACATCGACATGGCAGTGGACGCGCTATTGAAGAAAAGGTTGAGAGCCCTGTTGCCAGATGCAGGTTGGCTCTCAGAGGAGACGGTTGATGATAGCGCGCGTCTGAATGCGCGCTTGCTGTGGCTGGTGGACCCGATCGATGGAACTCGCGATTACGTGCACGGCCGAAGCGGTTGGTGTGTGTCGGTGGCTTTGATTGCCGATGGAAAACCCGTGTTCGCTGTGATGGCCGCTCCTGCCCAAGACAAGCTGTGGATTGCAGGAGAGGGTGAGGGAGTGACCTGCAACGGAGACTTGCTGATGAGCAGCGCAAGGCTAGGCTTTTCTGGATCGCGGGTCCCAACTGACGCGCTCTCTGCAATAGACTCCGATCTTGTGAAGGTGGTCAAGCCGAACAGCATCGCGATGCGCATGACGATGGTCGCTTGTGACCGAGCCGACCTGGTGGCGACGTTGCGATGGGGTAACGAATGGGACATCGCCGCGGCTCACCTGGTGGCGCAAGAGGCCGGTGCAGTTGTAACGGATGCGCACGGAAAGCCCATTGTCTATAATAAGCGCAAGCCATTGGATTTCGGATTGATCTGTTGCGCACCGGGAATCCATTCCGATGTCGTGGATCGTCTCGCAGACCGCGCCCGAAAAATGGCTAGCGGGGTCTAGTCCACAACCCCTCGCGGTTTGTATCGCGCGGGTTATTTGCAATGGCGTCGGCCAAAGCCTTCCATACCCAGCGAAGCTTTTCCTTGCGACTTGTGAACAGCCGCCGATCCCACGCATGCTCTCCGGCTTGCCGCACTTTTCGCGCAATGTCACCGTAGATGCCCGCCGCGGCCAACACTGCCCAGCGCGCACGAAAGGGCAAGTCCACGGCTCCGATGCGGGCAGATGCTTCATATTGCCCGGCTTCATCAGCAAGCCACCGTGCCATCAACGCCAATTTGGGCCGGTTGTGGGGACGCATGTGCTCGCCTGGACCGATATCCAGTTCGGCAAGCCAATCGTCTGGCAAATAGCAACGGCCAGCCGCGTCGTCTTCTTCAATGTCCCGAGCTATGTTGGCGAGCTGGAACGCAAGCCCGAGGTCACAGGCCCTGTCAAGCGTTGCATGATCATCGGGGCGAACACCCATCACCACTGCCATCATCACGCCGACTGCACCGGCTACGTGAAAGCAATAACGATAAAGATCGCTCTCGCGCCGGGGGTGCCACTGAGCTGCATCAAGCGCAAAGCCCTCGATCACATCATTGGCCATCGCCAAGCTTAGCCCGCATTCCCGTGCCACAACACCAAGTGCATCGAATGCCTGCTCGCCTGTGGATTCGCCCCTCAGTGCCCTTGAAGTCAATTCACGTATGACAGCCAAGCGCTCCTGCGGGTCGGACACGGTCGCCATGACTCCACCATGGTCTTGGCCATCGGCCATGTCATCGCACTTTCGACACCAGGCATAGAGCAGCCAAACTCGTTCCCGCGTCGTGCGATCAAACAGGCGACTGGCAGCTGCAAATGACTTGGATCCGCGTGCGATGCTTTCTCTTGCGAAAGCAACAAGCGCGGTACGGTCGCTCACAAATCCTTCGCCTTCATTTCGAATATCGTTCGGTGAGGCACATAGGCTGCCATCTGGTCCAAAAGCCCATCGAGCTTGTCATCGACGATCATGATCCCCGCGTGTTGCGCGCGAATGAAGCCAACTTCTATCATGTGCCTGTTGAACGCAACAAGCTGATCGAAAAACCCCGATACGTTCAGCAAGCCCACAGGTTTTTGGTGATATCCCAGTTGCGCCCAGCTAATGGCTTCCCACAACTCGTCCATGGTGCCCACTCCGCCTGGTATCGTAATGAACCCATCTGAAAGGTCGGTAAAGCGCGCCTTGCGTTCATGCATGTTCTTGACAACATGCAACTCGGTGCAACCGGTGTGGGCGACTTCGGCGTTTACCAATGCCTCCGGGATGACGCCGATGACTTCGCCCCCTGCTGCGAGCGCGGCGTCTGCCACGCTTCCCATCAAGCCAAGCCTGCCACCGCCATAGACGATGCCGATACCCCGTGTGGCAAGCGCGGTGCCAACTGCGTGCGCACACTCCATGTAGACAGGATTTTCAGGACTGGCTGACCCACAGTAGATTGCGATGCGTTTCATCTGGCAATGTCCTCGAGGATCAGTGCCGCTGTCGCCTTGGCACTGCCGACCACTCCTGGGATGCCCGCGCCTGGATGAGTGCCCGCGCCAACAAAGTAGAGATTGGCAATGGCATCGTCCCTATTGTGCGCCCGCATGTAAGCGGATTGCCACAACACTGGCTCAAGGCTGAAGGCGCTGCCAAGATGGGCCGAAAGGTCGCGTCCAAAATCAGCCGGTGTGTAATGAAAGCTTGTCATGATCCTTGAGCGAATATCAGGTATCAAGCGGCGTTCAAGCTCATCCAGTATGCGCTCCTTCAAACCCTCGCCAACATCACCGTCCCAGTCGAGAGGTGCCTTTCCCATGTGTGCCACAGGAGCCAGAACGTAAAATGTCGAACAGCCTTCCGGGGCCAGAGACGGGTCGGTGACGGTTGGATGATGCAAGTACAGGGAGAAATCTTTCGGCAGGATCCCGTTCTTGTAGATGTCATCCAGCAGTCCCTTGTACCTTGGACCGAACAAGATCATGTGATGCGGGATGCCGGGCCAGGTGCCCTTGATCCCTAGGTGCAGGACGAAGAGCGACGGGGACCAACTTTTGCGGGCGAGTGATTTCGCCATGCGTTCGCCGCGCTTGTTACCGGACAGCAAGTCGTTGTAGGTGTGCATCAGGTCGCCATTTGATGCGGCAATGTCGCAGTCCATTCGCCAGCCAGACTTGGTCCGCACGCCGATCACCTTGTCTCCACGCGTCTCGATTTCGGCAACAGGATCCCCCAGTTTCAACGATCCTCCCAAGCGCTCGAAATGGGTGACCATTGCAGCGACGAGGCGATTGGTTCCTCCCTTGGCAAACCAGACGCCGCCTTCTTTCTCGATCGTGTGAATAAGCGCGTAAATTGCGCTGGTACTCATTGGGTTCCCGCCAACCAGCAACGTGTGGAAGGAAAGCGCCTCGCGAAGCTTTTCGTTTTTCACATAAGACGAGACAATTGAATAGACAGATCGCCAAGCCTGATATTTCATCAACGCGGGGGCGGCCTTTATCATCGATGCAAAGTCAAGAAACGCCACGGCTCCTAGCTTTTGATACCCCTCCTTGTAAACGCCCTTGGAATATTCGAGGAACTTTCGATATCCTTCCACGTCATCAGGATCCAGTTTCTCGATCTCCGCCTTCAGTCCCACGCTGTCGTTGGAATAATCAAAATTGGTGCCATCTGCCCAGTTTAATCGATAAAAGGGGAACACCGGCATGAGCTCGATATCGTCAGCCATCGAATGGCCTGACAATTCCCACAATTCTTCAAGGCAAGGCGGGTCGGTTATGACTGTGGGTCCACCATCAAATGTGAACCCGTCCTTTTCCCAGTAATAGCCACGCCCACCTGGCTTGTCGCGCGCTTCTATGATCGTGGTTGCCACGCCTGCGGACTGCAAACGGATAGCAAGGGCCAGCCCGCCAAAACCGGCACCAATTACAGCGGCTGTTTTCATCTGACTTTCTTCCTTGGTCGGAGTGCCTTTATGGCTTTGCCAACCGGAACAGGCGGCTTGCCAGAGAGGATTCGCGCTTTGTCGCCACCTGTCGATTTCCCCGCATAAAAGCGTTCAATCAACCCGGGCTTTAACCTGTAGAAGCGTTCGAGTATCTTGTAGCGTTCACCTGTCTCCGATGCCCGAAACATCATTCGATTGAGCATTCTGTAAAATCGTCCATCGCGCCAATGGTCTGCTGCACGTTGGCGCAAAAGCATGTTGAGCTTGTCACCATCAAGATCTGGTTGCTCAGCAACGAAAATCGCGGTTCGGACGGCGTCGGGCAAAGAATAGCTCGTGACCGGCTGGAAAAAGCCGCCCCTGGCGCCAGCCTTGGCTGTCCTGCCACTGCCGCTTGCCCAGTAGCTCTCCAGGTCTCCGCCCATGACAACCGGCAATACACCGCTTTCCTCGCGCAGCACCCGCTCGACGGACCAGCCCTTTGTATCGGCATATTCGGCGATCCGCTGGCGCATGCGGCGCGCGTCGAGGTCGGGCTTGTCGCTGTAATAAGTATCCTCGATGAAGATCTTGTCCATTCCAAAGGGGAGCACATAGACAAAGCGGTAACCGTCATGCTGTTCGACCGTTGCATCCATCACGATCGGCTTGGTAAGTGTGTGTGGCTCGGACAATTGAAGTAGCTGCCCGGTGAATTTCTGCCAGCCACAGTCGAGATGGTGAAGGTCACCAACACCGCGTGCGTCAATTACGCCGCCGGCATTGATCCTCTGTGCGCCATCGAGAACCACAAGCCTTGGTGACACTGCCTTGACCTCACGGCCCGACATCAGGGCCGAGGCAGGCAGATTGTGGCGCAGCACCCAGTCTAGGCGCTCAGACTCTATCGTGTAATAAATATTGTCTAGCGATCGGCTATGCGCGGGGAATTGCACGTCATAACCGGACCATCCATAAGTTACCAAAGGAGCGGTCAGCCAGCGATGCTCAGGCGCAATATCGCTGGCAAAAAAGCTCCAGATGTGGTTGCCGCCAAAGCTCTCGCCCTGGTCGATGAGGACAATCTTCAACTCGGGCCTGGTGCGGGCCACGGCAAGCGCAATGAGGCCGCCGGCCAGTCCGCCGCCAACAATCGCCAGGTCACATTTGAAATTGTCGCGTTTTACGCCGGTCATGGGCTCGCCCTAGCGCAGGCGATTCATAAGGGAAAGGGGTGTCCCAACGCTATACACAGCTTTCTGGGCTGTTGACTTTTGAGATTGGGAAGGGGACCAGCACGATATGGCAGACAAAGCAAAAGTTATCGCGATTTACAGCCTGAAGGGCGGGGTCGGCAAGACGACGCTGGCGGTCAACCTGGCCGCGGAATCGGCGCTGCGGCGCGGTAAAAAAAGCCTGATCTGGGACCTCGATCCCCAGTCGGCCGCGAGTTTTATCCTGCGGCACGAAGCAAACAGGAAAGTCCAGGCGCGTTCGGTGTTCGAGCGCGAGATCGATCCCGAAAAGCTGATCGTCAAAACCGATATCGCCGGGCTGGACCTGCTGCCTTCTGATATATCGCTGCGCAGTCTCGACGGGTTTCTTGCATCGCTGGGCAAGAAGAAGCGGCTGGCAAAACTCGTAGAGGGGTTGAGCTCCAAATATGAGCGCATATTCCTCGATTGTCCCCCGGGATTGACCGAGACCAGCGAGCAGATGATGCGTGCGGCCGATATCATCATCGTGCCAGTTATCCCTTCTCCCTTGTCACAACGTGCCCTTGCCGATGTCGTTGAACACTTGAAGGAGCACCACAAGGGGCATGCGCCCCTGTTGCCTGTATTTTCGATGGTCGATCGCAGGCGTAATCTCCATCTGGCCGCAACAGGGGAAAATCCCGATTGGCCGCGAGTGCCAATGGCGAGCGCTGTTGAGCAAATGGCCGTCCATAGAGCGCCCGTTGGAGTATTCGCCCACCACTCACCGGCCGGCGCTGCATTCCACATGCTTTCGGGGGCAATTGAGCGTAAACTCGCCCAGGCGAAGAGCTGAGACTTTCTAGGGGGCGGGACGAACATGCGAAAAAAATGGCTTTGGGCTGTGCTGGCAACAGTCGGAATCATTGGTGGCATGGGCTATGTCATGCGAGATTCCATTGCGGTGGCGATCGTCGAGCGCGCGGCAGATACGGCGATGGCGCGCACGGTAATGGCGGACTTGGCGCCTGGTGACTTACACGTTGGTTTTTGCGGTACGGGGTCGCCCCTGCCCAGCAGGGACCGAGCTGCTGCGTGCACGCTCGTGATTGCAGGTGGCAGGATATTCGTATTCGACATGGGCGAAGGCTCGGGTGAAACCATCACGTTGATGGGAATACCGCTCAACAAGATCGAGGGAGTTTGGCTGACTCATTTGCACAGCGATCATTTTGAGGGCCTGGGACCATTTACCCTGCAACGCTGGGCAGGGACGAGCGCCGAGACGCCACTCAGGGTTTTTGGTCCGACGGGGGTGACTGAAATCACCGATGGGTTGAATGCAGTCTACCGAATCGATTCAACTTACCGGATTGCCCATCACGGTGCAGGCGTGGTGCCGCCATCGGGCTTTGGCATGAGTGGAGCGGTAATCGAACCAGGTGTTGTGCATGATAAGGATGGTGTTCGCATAACTGCCTTTGCGGTCGATCACGATCCAATCAAACCGGCATTTGGCTACCGCGTCGATTGGAAGGGACGCAGTGTGACAATCAGCGGGGACACTGCATGGACACCTGCTCTTGCAATCAACGCAAGGAAGAGCGACCTGCTGGTGAGCGAATTGCTGTCTCCGCGAATGGTCAAGATCCTCGAGAATAGCGCGCTAAAGTCTGGAAATCCTGGCCGCGCGAAGATATTTGCCGATATTCAAAATTACCACATCAGTCCCGAGCAGGCGGCAGATACTGCCAAAAGCGCTCAGGTCGGAATGCTGGCTTTCACGCATATCGTACCTTCTCTTCCCAAGCCGCTGGAGTTCGCGCTGAAAGGTGATGCAGCAAGTCATTTTGCTGGTCCCATAGGGATCATGCATGACGGCGATGTCATCAGCATTTCGCAAAATGGCAAATTCAGGCAGGTCAATATTTTGAAGTAGAACAAGAGGCAGTTTGAGTGCCCTGGTCTCGGCAGGGCCAGCCTTGAGAATCGTTGCGGCCGGGAGTTATACGTCATATGCAGCGGCTATGAATTCTGCGACCACGATCATCATTTCGGCCTTGGCCATGACCATGATCGTGGGGGTCAGGTATCTATTGACCAGTGGAGCGTTCGCATGGGCAACTTGGGTCCGGCACCCCGGCCTCTATGCGGGGTTGGAATCCCAGATGCGCCGCGAGATTGGCTGGAGCCTGGTGTCTGCAGCCATTTATGGCATTCCCGCCGGCATGGTTGCATGGGCATGGGACAATCTGGGGTGGACATTTATATACAGCGACTTGGCGACCTATCCGCTTTGGTATCTGCCGGTCTCGGTCTTCTTGTATCTTTTTGCCCATGACACCTGGTTTTACTGGACACATCGGCTGATGCATCAGCCCTATTGGTTCAAGTTGGCTCATGCAGTGCACCATGCAAGCCGGCCGCCTACTGTTTGGGCGGCGATGTCGTTTCATCCCTGGGAAGCGCTGACTGGTGCGCTTGTCATTCCGTTGCTGGTCTTCGTGATACCTATTCACATCAGCGCATTGGGCGTTGTCTTGGCGATCATGACGATCATGGGTATAACAAACCACATGGGGTGGGAAATCTTTCCGCATCGTTTGGTTAATGGGTTGTTAGGAAAAGCCTTGATAACAGCGACGCATCACCAGAAACATCATGATGTATATCGAGGAAATTATGGGCTGTACTTCAGGTTTTGGGACAAGATATGCGGCACTGACGTTGGCCTTGGGGCTTTCGTTTACGACAAGCGGCCTTAGCGCTGCCGACGGTACAGTAGTGAACGTGAGCGTTAGCGGTATGCGCAACGTGAAAGGTCAATTGATGGTGTGCCTGACCAGAAATCCGAAGGGCTTTCCCGATTGCAGCAAGGACTCCACCGCGATCAAGAAACTGGTGCCTGCAGCCCAGGCACAGAATTTCGCGTTCGATGGCGTCGCGCCTGGTACCTATGCGATTGCAATAGTTCATGACGAGAACAAGAACAACAAAATGGACCTACGCCTGTTTATTCCCAAAGAG
Organism: Sphingorhabdus sp.; assembly: GCA_049663505.1. Classification (GTDB taxonomy): domain Bacteria; phylum Pseudomonadota; class Alphaproteobacteria; order Sphingomonadales; family Sphingomonadaceae; genus Sphingorhabdus_B. The sequence goes on along the minus strand of JBATDO010000186.1, from coordinate 1,659 downwards.
GGATTTGCCTTTTCGCGCAATCCGACAATCACCGTTGGCCCGCCGAAATTCAAAAGTGCCGCTTTCGTGGTTGGTTCAACCGAAACCAAGCAGTCGGTCAAGATGAAATACATGTTCTGAAATCCAGGCTTAACTGCTTGGAAACCGGTTTGATGTTATCACCGTCAATATAGAGCGGAGTTGCGTCACATGTTCCAGTCGAAGCACAATGAATTCCAGGCGGCGATAGCTGCACAAGAATTGACGCCGGCAATGTTGCGCACCTGCTGGATTGCCACACGCGTTGCACGTGCAATCGGCATGGAAGCTCAGGATGTAGCCGATGTGGCAAGCGCAATCGTCTTTGACACTATTCAAGCCCAAAAATACGGACTTTCCGAGAATGTCATCCATGCAAGTGCGCATCGCGATGCTCATTGGGATGGCAAAGGTACGCCATTGGGTCTTGCTGGCAACGACATTCATATTGCTGGGAGGATCGCGCGGCTGGCATCGTTGGTGGAGGCTGCGTATATAAGCGGTGGTGCGAATTGCGCATTTGCTGCAGTCATGCAGGAAGCAAGTATCAGTCTCGATCCGCGCTTGGCGGACAGTTTCCTGCGCCTTGCTGGCTCGCGGTTGTTCTGGCAGGCCCTCGAAAGCAGTGATTTGGCATCGCACATCTCAGATCCGGTCTCTTAGCTGATTGATTGCGATCTCACGCTTCATCGCAAGTAAAAGTGTAAAGGCTTGTAATTGGTCGCAAAGCCAGCCAGGCGGGCATCGGAGGGAAACAGGAGCAATGATAATGCCGAATCCCCTCTTTTTTCCAAAATTGGTTTTAACTTCAACTCTCGTCGCGTTTGCCATGCCTGCACAGGCCCAGCCTGAGGGTCCGCCTGCCGATGATCGCAACCAGCTGGTTATCGGTGTGGGCGGTGGGATCGGACCGAGCTATGACGGATCGGACGACTACAAGTTCCAGCCCGGTGGACTGGTCCAGGGTAAAGTCGATGGCTTCGATTTCGCAATGCGCGGCCTCAATCTCTATGTGGATCTCGTTCGGGAAAGACCTGACAGCAAGGTGAATGTTTCCATCGGGCCGGTTGCCCAGCTTCGTCTCGAACGAACAGGCGGAATAAAGGATGCGCGTGTGGCGTTGCTAGGTGAACGCGACGCAGCAATTGAACTGGGTGGTTATGTAGGTGTTGCCAAGCGCGGCTTGCTTAACCCTTATGACTCGCTCGGCTTTGATGTGAGCTATGTCCACGACGTCGCAGGCACGCACAAAAGCTATATCGTAAAACCCAGTGTCACCTATTTCACACCACTTTCGCGCCGAAATGTCGCACTTTTGAGCCTGTCGGCAGACTATGTGGGGGCGGGCTATGGCCGAACCTATTTTGACGTGCCCGTAATCGTGGCAGCCGGACCGACGCTTAGTGGATATGCAACAAGCGGCGCTGGGTTCAAGAGTGCGGGTGCTACCTTGTTGCTTACTCAGGCGCTTGGAGCTGACGCTCGCAAAGGCTGGAGCCTGTTCGCCCTTTCCGGTTACACAAAGCTGCTCGGCCAGTATAAGCGCTCGCCTATTGTCAGTGAAGCGGGTGCCCCCAACCAGTTTCTTGGTGTCGTTGGTATCGCCTACAGTTTTTAGGAGCTCGCTTTGCTGTAAATAGC
>JBATDO010000185.1:0-1825 GCA_049663505.1 Sphingorhabdus sp. | reverse complement strand
CGAGCCCGCCAAGGCTAGCAGCGAGGTCAATGTCGGCGCCAGCGGGACCAAAGCATGAAGGCCGCCCGCGTTGAAAAGCTGATCTCGGCAATCGATATCGGATCGTCAAAGGTCTCTGCATTGATTGCTGGTAAAACCGACACAGGAGAACTCCTGGTGCTCGGAACCGGTCAACGTGAGAGCAGGGGGGTGACGCGGGGCTGCATTGCCGACATGGAACAGGCTGAACTCTCTGTGCGCCATGCGGTAGAACAGGCAGAGCGGATTGCAGGTATAAATATTGATCGTATTTGGGTTGGCATGTCGGCCGGGGGACTCGACAGCTTGTTGGCTCCAGTTGAAATCGAACTGGGTGGTGACCGGATTACGCAAGATGATCTCGACCAATTACTCGAGGCGGGCCGCGCAAATATCCATACGGGTGGAAAGATCGCGCTCCATATCCAGCCAACATTATATTCACTCGATGGCGTCGGCGGCGTTGCCAACCCGGTGGGGTTACATGCTGACCGGCTTGGCGTTGATATTCATGTCGTATTGGCCGACCAATCGCCTGTTCGCAATGTCGACATGACGGCGCGTGCGGCTCATCTTGATGTCGAATCTATCGTGGTTGCGCCAATTGCAACAGGACTGGCCTGCCTTACAAGTGAAGAGAGAGAGCTGGGGGTGGCACTGGTGGAGTTCGGAGCCGCCATAACAAACGTTTCCGTATTCATTGGCGGCATGCTTGTTGGACTGGAAACGATTCAAAAGGGTGCGTCGGATATCACCGATGATATTGCATCAACTTTCGGCATTCGCCGTGCGCAGGCCGAGCGGCTAAAATGTTTTCACGGTTCTGCCCTGACAAGTCCGCGGGACCATCAGGAAATTCTGGAAGTTGGTCCCGACGAAAATGGAACACAGGCAGGAACGCACGCCCCGCGTATTACAAAAGCGCAATTGAACGCGGTAGTGTGTCAGCGGGTAGATAATATCGTTGCCGATATTGGACGCGCACTCAAAGAACTCGGATTTGCCGGGCCATCTAGTCACCAGATTGTTTTGACCGGAGGTGGTGCGGAATTGAAAGGTATAGCCGAGCATATGCAAGGAGCGCTTGGTCGCACGGTGCGGATTGGTCGCCCGTCTGGGCTGAGCGGCATTCCCGAGGCGCATGCCGGGCCTGCATTTTCCACTCTTGTCGGCCTCATATTATATGCTGCTTCAGAGCATGTCGACCTCAAGGCAAGCTATGATGGTCGCGGTGATTACTCAACTGGTGCGATGCCGAGCCTGTTTGAACGAATAAGGCGGGCAATTCGTGAGAATTTTTGAAAGAAAGCTGTGCAAAATAGTTAATTTTGTGATGTGCTGGCATTGGATTTGTGTCAGAAGCATTAAAATTTCTGAACATGCCGCTATGGCAAGGGGGTTAAAATCATGAGCATCAATATCGGTCCTCCCGTCGTTGATGAGTTAAAGCCAAAGATCGCCGTTATCGGTGTCGGTGGCGCTGGCGGCAATGCCGTCGCAAATATGATCGGCGCAAAGGTTGAAGGTGTTGATTTCATCGTCGCCAACACTGACGCGCAGGCCTTGAACGCATCTCCTGCAGAATATCGAATTCAACTCGGTCCTGACATCACTCAAGGCTTGGGTGCAGGTTCGCGCCCAGAAGTCGGGCGTGCTGCTGCCGAGGAGACGATTGAGCAAGTAAAGTCGGCGCTTGCTGGCGCGCATATGTGCTTTATCGCAGCGGGCATGGGCGGTGGAACTGGAACAGGCGCTGCGCCAGTTATCGCCAAAGCTGCTCGAGAAATGAACATCTTGACCGTGGGCG
>JBATDO010000184.1:0-3213 GCA_049663505.1 Sphingorhabdus sp. | reverse complement strand
CTTCGTTCCAGGTCATAGATTAGCGACGTCGAATCATTGTGAAACGTGCCATCAGGATATTCGATAACCGGGATGACAGGTGCCCTGACCTTTGCAATGGCATGACCATGCGTGACTGCTCCATGCTGCCAAATGTGCGCAATGCGGCGGTAACGCATGAGCGCGCGCATCTTGAGCGAGTAGGGGGAACCAAGCGCCCCGTTTATTATATACATTGCCGCTCTCCCTGCCTTGCCATTTATCAATAATGAAGGCATATAATGACATTATCAATGCCATATTATTCCAGGCACCACGCCTGACGGTCGTTTCGGCATTCGGGGGGAAATAAAATGCAACTGGCACTACGTTTACTGGTTGGACTGGTCGGGATTTTTAACGCCCTCATAGGGCTCGGATTTCTATTTCTTCCTGGAAAAATGACAATTGAGTTTGCCCTTTCGCCAGTCGGCACACAAGGCATGGCAACGTTGCGTGCTGATTTTCCCGCATTTTTCCTGACAGGCGCGCTTTTTGCATTGATTGGTGCATTGCGAGCTCAACGCGGGCCGCTGCTTGTCCCAATTTCCCTGCTGGGTTTTGCCCTCCTCGGACGCATTGTCAGCGTGTTGCTTGACGGTGTCGGTCCGGCGACTTTTCAACCTATGATCGTCGAGGCGTGCATGATTGGCTTGCTTGCACTCGGATATCGGTATTTCAGAAATGCCCACGATTGAGATTTTCCAAGCTGGATAAGATGTGAGGCCAGCAGACAAAATCATTCGCACAGGCACACACCAGCCAAGCCTTGCATTGTCCGATTGCGTTTTTTCGCATTCAGGCCGTCGAGGATATGTCAGCCAGACATCTAAGGCCGAAATATGTCATATGATTGACCGAACATGATCGACAGTCCAGTCTTTCTGCTGCAACTCTCGGTTTCGATTATACTTTCAACATTTCGAACAAGGCTTCTCGAACATGAAAAAACTGCTGGCTGTGCTCGTCTTCTCGATGTTACCGGCATTGACCATGGCAGGGGTCGTCGAACCCGTTGAGGCACCGTTGCCCCCGCTGGCGCCGTGGCGAGGAGCAAGTGAGAAATTGGTGGTGCCGGCAAGCGATGTGTGGGCGACCCCTGGAGAAAAATCCGGCTTGACGCAATCGCCCAGCTACGAAGAAACGACAGCATTTGTGCGCAAAATGGTTGCGGCCTCTCCGCTCCTTAGAATCGAAAACTTCGGTCGAACACCCCAGGGTCGAGACATGATAGCGGTCATTGCACGCAAGCAATCGGCGAAACGCAAGCCCGTTCTGCTTGTACAGGCTGGAATACATAGCGGTGAAATTGACGGCAAGGACGCGGGCCTGATGCTGTTGCGCGACATTGCCTTTCGCGGCAAAGACAGCTTGCTCGACAAGGCTGACCTGGTTTTCATACCCATCTTCAATATTGACGGTCATGAGCGTTCATCGCGGTTCAACCGCCCCAACCAGCGCGGCCCCCTTTACCAGGGCTGGCGGACCACGAGCCAGAACTACAATCTCAATCGTGATTATCTCAAGGCCGATTCAGCCGAAATGCAAGCCATGATTGGGTTGCTGCGCAAACATGATCCTGCGCTCTACCTTGACCTGCATGTGACAGACGGCACTGATCACCAATATGATGTTGCGTTCGCCTTTGCAGGTTGGGACGGGCTATATGCCAATTCCAGGGCCATCGGCAACTGGCTAGACAAGCGGTTCCGCCCAGCTGTTTCGACGGCGCTTACCAGGGCCGGACACACGCCTGGATATTATGTGAGCGCGGTCGACAACCGCGATCCGCGCAAGGGCATTTCTCACGATGCTGACACGCCACGTTTTTCCACTGGCTATGGGGATCACAGTCGAATCCCGACCGTCCTTGTCGAAACCCATTCGCTCAAGCCGCATCGGCAGCGCGTACTGGGAACCTATGTCCTCCTGGAACAAGCGCTCCGCCTCGTGGGTGATGATGCCACACAACTTCAAGAAGTGATTGCCAGCGACCGCGCAGCACGCCCCGACAGCATCATCCTCACCTGGAAACCGATCGCTCAGCCGATCGCAAACCTATCCTTCAAGGGGATCACGCACGAAACCTACCGGTCTGCGGCATCTGGTCGTGAGGAGATACGCTGGCTGGGTAGGCCGGTCACTCATGAAATGCCTGTATTTGGCGTCGAACCTGACCTCGTCAAGCCACTGCCTGCAGCCTGGTGGGTGCCGGCAACGGCACCTGAAGTAATCGCGCGCATGAAACTTCACGGCATTCACATGGAAACCATTTCCGAGCCGAGACAAATGAAACTGGAAATGGTCAAACTGGTCCAACCGAAACTGGGTTCGGCCAATGAAGGACATATTCCATTGTCTGCAACTTCATATGTTCGCGAAATGCGTGTTGAAATTATGCCGGCCGGATCGGTACGCGTGCCTGCCGACCAGCCTTTGGCCCTGCTTGCTGCAGCGATGCTCGAGGCCGAAAGCCCTGATTCTTTTCTCGCGTGGAACTTTTTTCCCGGCATGCTGCAACGCACTGAATATATCGAAGGATATGTCATTGCGCCGATGGCAGAAGCAATGATGGCAAATGACGCGGGACTGAAAGCCCAGTTCGAAAAAAGGATAGCAGAAGACACCTCGTTTGCAGCAAATCCTGAAGCGCGGCTGCAATGGTTTTACGAGCGGTCGCCTTATTTTGATGATCGATACCTACTCTATCCAGTCGCTCGCGAAATTGCAGAACCAGGTCGGGCGCCAAATCCCGCCAATTAGATGACAAGTATTTGGACAGTGTCCGCACAAACCCGCTCGCTAGCGGACACGACGGTTCATCTGCGCGTCAATAGATCTGGAGAAGCACTGCCAAATCAAACGCTGACTGAGAGGAAAGCGGGTTTCACGCCTCCACTGGGCAGTCTATCAAATCCACGCAGACTCCTAGCGACGCGACCAGGTCGTTATCCTGCGCAAGCTATTGTCTTTCATTACATAGTGATGAAACAAGGCTGCGAAGGCGTGGAGGCCAATCAAAAAATAACCGATCTTGCCAAAAGTCTCATGAAGTTCTCCAGCAAGATCGGCCAGCGGCTCATTTAAACCGACGAGTGGCGGCAATTCTAATCCAAAAAAGGGAATCGGCTCCCCTTCGGCACTCAACACTAACCAGCCGGCGATCGGCATTCCGAGCATCAATGCGTATAAGGC
>JBATDO010000183.1:0-12325 GCA_049663505.1 Sphingorhabdus sp. | reverse complement strand
GCCGATACCGAAACGCCGGTATCGGCGGCGTTGAAGTTGTTTCAAAGCGAACGCGGAGACTTCATCTTGGAATCGGTCGAGGGCGGTGAAACGCGGGGTCGGCACAGTTTAATAGGCATTGCGCCTGACTTGGTCTTTCGTGCACACCGTAATGAAGCACAGATCAACAACCAGTGGTTACTTAATCGCGACGCCTTTGAACCACAACAGCTGCCAGCGCTAGATGCACTGCGTTGCCTGGCTCAGCAATGCCGGATGGATGTTCCAAGCGAATTGCCGCCTGCCCTCGCCTGCCTGGTTGGATATTTTGGATATGAGACAGTTGGCTTGGTCGAAAAATTGCCACGGGCTCCGCAATCTGCGCTTGATCTGCCGGACATGTTGTTTGTTCGACCGACTGTGATACTGGTTTTCGATCGATTGAAGGATGAGATGTATCTAGTGTCCCCGGTATGGGGCGGAACGCAAGACACGGCCGGCATGGCTCTTGCCAACGAGCGTCTAGACGAAACTGAGCGTCGATTGGCACAGCCTGTTAATGCAAGCACCAATACGGATGCAGCGCCCCAACTCGGTGAAATTCAGTTGGACCCGGTATTGCCACCTGGTCGTTACGGCGAAATGATCGCCACTGCGAAGAGCTATATCGAAGCCGGCGATATCTTCCAGGTCGTATTGGCACAGCGGTTCACCGCCCCTTTCACACTGCCTCCCATCGACCTTTACAGGGCCTTGAGGCGCATTAATCCGTCCCCCTTTCTTTACTTTCTAGATCTACCCGGGTTCGCAATCGTCGGTTCGTCGCCTGAAATACTTGTTCGCGCGCGCGCGGGGGAAGTAACAATTCGCCCCATCGCCGGAACGCGACCTCGAGGTAGAAATGCTATCGAAGATGCCGAAAATCGCGCTTCCCTGCTGGCCGACCCCAAAGAATGCGCGGAACATCTCATGCTGCTGGACCTTGGGCGTAACGATGTGGGTCGTGTCGCCAAGGCTGGAACCGTAACGGTCACTGACAGTTACATGGTCGAATTTTACAGTCATGTAATGCACATCGTGTCCAACGTGGTCGGAGAGTTGGCTGATGAAAATGATGCCATTGATGCGTTGTTTGCTGGATTTCCAGCTGGCACGGTTTCGGGAGCGCCCAAGGTCCGAGCATGTGAGATTATTGCCGAACTCGAACCCGAGACCCGTGGTGCATATGCAGGCGGCGTAGGATATTTTTCACCCAACGGCGATATGGATAGCTGTATCGTGTTACGCACCGCCGTGTTGAAAGACGGGATCATGCATATCCAGGCCGGTGCGGGAATTGTTGCAGATAGCAATCCCGCTTATGAGCAGCGGGAATGCGAAGCAAAGGCTGGCGCGCTCATTGCAGCGGGACGAGAGGCAATGCGAGTCGCTAGGGAACCAGCATTTGGGCAATAACTTGACCTCAGGACATGGCAGGCTAGCATGCGGTATGCGTATGACCTTATTGTACTTGCTGGCCGCCCTGCTGGTCCCATCATGCCCTGCCTATTCTCAGCCTGTCGATGCGCACGAGGCGGACGCGATCTTTAAAGATTTCCGTTTTGGCAGCGGCGAAATCCTTCCGGAATTGAAAATTCACTACACCACGCTGGGCGAGCCAGTACGTGACAAGAGCGGGGCCGTCACAAATGCCGTGCTAATTCTCCATGGGACAGGAGGCTCTGGGAAACAGTTTTTCCAACCACAGTTTGCATCAGAACTTTTTGGAGCAGGACAAGTCCTCGATACTTCCCGCTATTTCGTGATACTGCCCGATAATATTGGGCATGGAGGATCGTCAAAGCCAAGTGACGGTATGAAAATGGGTTTTCCCAAATATGATTACAGCGACATGGTTAGGGCACAATATCGCTTGGTCACCGAGACATTGGGTATCAAGAAACTCAAGCTCATCCTCGGAACTTCCATGGGCTGCATGCACGCATTTACATGGGGAACAGAGTTACAGACCGGAGTGGAACGGCTCGCTCCATTTGCCTGCCTTCCCGTCGAAATCGCTGGCCAAAACCGGATGTGGAGAAAATTATCGATCGACGCCATAAAAGCTGATCCTGCTTGGAACGGCGGAAACTACAGCAGTCCGCCCTATTCCGGATTACGAACTGCGGCGGCATTGACCCTTGTTGCTGGTGCCAATCCTTTGGCGATGCAGTCGCAATATCCTACGCGCGATGCGTCAGAGAAATATACAGACGATGCCTTCGCCCGAGCCATTACTCGCAACGATGCAAATGACATTATCTATCAGCTCGATTCTTCGAGAAACTACAACCCTTGGGCGTTACTGGAGAATATTCGTGTTCCTGTGTTATGGATCAACTCGGAAGACGATTTCATAAATCCTGCAAATTATGGCATCACTGAACGTGCACTCCGGCGAATGCCGACCACAAAATTCATTCTGATTGCAGCAAGCCCTGAGACCAAGGGACATGGCACACATAGCTGGGCGAAATTCTGGAAGGACGACCTTGCCCTGTTGATGGCGCAATAGCGACTTTCCCAACTCAAACAAAACAGCTAGTGGCACGCGCATGATCCTCGTCATCGACAATTACGACAGCTTTACCTGGAACCTTGTCCATTATTTGATGGAATTGGGCGCAAAGGTGGAGGTTGTTCGAAATGATGCCATTTCAGCAGACCAAGCCATGTCGTCGGGTGCAGATGCATTTTTGCTGTCTCCCGGACCCTGCACGCCAAACGAAGCCGGCGTCAGTCTGGAACTGGTTGCCGCTTGCGCCGCAGCAAGCAAACCGTTGCTCGGTGTTTGCCTCGGCCATCAAAGCATAGGGCAGCATTTCGGCGGCAAGGTCGTTCGTGGAGGGTTGATGCATGGCAAGACATCGCCTGTGACCCATGATGGCACCGGTTTGTTTGTAGGGCTTCCCACGCCAATCATTGCCACTCGTTACCATTCTCTGATTGTAGAGGACATTCCTGCCGAGCTGATAGTTAATGCTAGAAGCGACGATGGCCATGTCATGGGAATGCGCCATAGGGAACTGCCCATTCACAGCGTTCAGTTTCATCCAGAAAGTATTGCAACCGAACATGGTCATGCGATGCTTGCCAACTTCATGCGGTTGGCTGGGATACCAGTCGCGGACAGATCATGACCCGTTTCGGACCGCTTCCTGACCCCAGCCATTTATTTGAACATGCAGAGGCAGCGCAGGCGTTCGCCGATATTCTCGATGCACGCGCATCAGATGATGAAATCGAGACTTTTCTGGTCGCGCTTTCCACTCGTGGAGAGACAATGGTTGAAATCGCTGCTGCCGCGCAAGCACTGCGCGAACGCCTGATCCCGATCGAGGCTCCTGCAGGGGCCATTGACGTGTGTGGCACCGGCGGAGACGGGCATCACACGTTAAACGTGTCCACTGCAGTCTCGATTGTAGTTGCAGCGTGCGAAATCCCTGTCGCAAAACATGGCAACCGAGCAGCCTCTTCCAAGGCAGGTGCTGCCGACACATTAGAAGCGCTTGGTCTCAACATGGAATTGGCAGGACAAAAAGCCGAGGAAACTCTGAGGGATCTTGGCATTTGCTTTCTTTTTGCTGCCAATCATCACCCGGCCATGAAGCGGATACAGCCGATCAGGCAGAGAATTGGTCAACGAACCATTTTCAATCTCATGGGCCCACTTGCCAATCCAGCGGGGGTGAAGCGGCAATTGATTGGCATAGCAAGACCGGCATACGTCCCTGTTTATGCAGAGGCCCTGCATCACTTGGGGACCGAACATTCCCGGATCATCTCCGGCGACGAAGGGCTTGACGAATTGTCGCTCGCAGGTGGCAACGAGGTGGCAGTGGTCGAGCCGGAAGGTGTTCGAATGCAGCGAACCCATGCCCAAGATGCTGGGCTCCCGAACCATCCCGTGGAATCGATTAGAGGGGGCAATTCTCAGTATAATGCGCGGGAACTGAAGAAATTGTTGCTCGGCGAACACGGCGCATACCGGGATGCCGTGCTGTTCAATGCTGCAGAAGCACTGTTGGTTGCAGGTGCGGTCGAAACCATGCCGGAAGGCGTTGAAGAAGCAGCAGAGGCGATCGACAAGGGATTGGCTAACGCGCTTCTGGAATGCTGGATTGCATATAAATGAATAAGCTTGACGAAATTTGCGCCACAAAGCGCCTAGAAATCAGAAATCGAAAATCGACAACGTCGCTTTCGGAACTCGGTCAAATGGCATCTGTGCAAACGGCTCCCCGGGGATTCAAGGCAGCGTTGGATGCAAAGGCAGCCAGCGGATTTGGTCTGATTGCCGAGATAAAAAAAGCCAGCCCTTCCAAGGGACTTATTCGCGAAGATTTTATCCCGAGCGAACATGCAAAGGCATATGAAGATGGCGGAGCCGCTTGTCTTTCTGTATTAACGGATGCACCGTATTTCCAGGGACACGAAGACTATTTGATTGCGGCGAGATCCGCTTGCAGCCTGCCCTGTCTGCGCAAGGACTTCATGATTGATCCTTGGCAGGTCACCGAGGCTCGAGCCATTGGCGCTGACGCCATCTTGATCATCATGGCAGCAACAGACGACGTTCTGGCAGCCGAGTTAGAAGCAGCTGCGATTGAATGGGGAATGGACGTGCTCGTTGAAACCCATGACCACGATGAACTGAGCCGAGCACTGAAACTCAAGTCGCGAATGATTGGCGTGAACAACCGAAATCTCAAGGACTTTTCCGTCGACTTTTCCACGACCTACGAATTAGTTGAAAGTGCGCCTCCAGATTGCACGTTCATTGCAGAAAGCGGATTGAACACACATGCAGACCTGCTCGAGATGGCCAAGCGTGGCGTGAGATGCTTCCTCGTTGGTGAAAGCTTGATGCGACAGGAAGATATTGAACAAGCGACGCGGGACCTGTTGAGAGGCACATGAGCAAGCTCACCCATCTTGATGAGAGTGGCGCTGCCCATATGGTCGATGTTTCTGCAAAACTCGAGACTGCGCGTGAAGCCATTGCCGAGGGGCGCATTACCATGTCGCACAGTGCCCTAAGTGCTGTCCGACAAGGTAGCGCCAAAAAGGGTGACGTGTTGGCAACTGCACGAATTGCTGGCATTATGGCGGCCAAGAAGACGAGCGATCTGATACCGCTATGCCATCCGCTGATGTTGTCGAGCATAGCAATAGAATTCGCATTCGAGGAAACGGGTATCCGCGTGGACGCCCGGGTTCGGTTGACCGGGCAAACGGGCGTGGAGATGGAAGCCTTGACGGCGGTTTCAGTTGCGCTGTTGACGATTTACGACATGGCAAAGGCTTTGGACAAGGCCATGCAGATTGGCGACATCCGTTTGTTGCGCAAGACTGGCGGCAAATCCGGTGATTGGAAGAACTCTAATGCTGACGGTTGAGGCCGCTCAGGATCGCCTATTGGGTTTAGCACGGCCCTTGCCATCACAAGAATTGTCATTGGCAAAGGCGATCGGTTGCTACCTGGCTCGCGAAATCGTTGCTTTGCGAAGTCAGCCCGCTGCCGACCTTTCCGCGATGGACGGATATGCCATTCGCTTTGCTGAATTGCCGGGCCCGCTTGACCTGGTCGGCGAAAGTGCAGCAGGCTCACCCTATTTAGAGTGCACGCGTCCGGGGCAAGCTGTGCGAATATCTACAGGCGCGCATGTTCCTGAAGGCACGGACACCATATTGGTGCAAGAGGAAGCCCTTTTCAAAGCCGGAAAGATTTGGTTGGATGGATCCGGTCCAGGAATTGAAGGTCGTCACATTCGTCGTGCAGGATCCGATTTCAAGGAGGGTGACAAGCTGATTCCAACAGGCGCGCTGATGCAAGCTGGTGCGCTGGCTGCTGCGGCCATGGCAGGCTATTCGACTATCTGCGTAGGAGGCGCGCCAAGAGTCAAGATCGTTGGCACTGGAAACGAACTGGTCCCGCCTGGAACAATGATGCGAAATGGCCAGATACCGTCGTCCAACAATATCATGCTGAATGCGATGTTGAGCCAATTGCCATGTTCGACCACCGATGCGGGTATTGTCGGGGATCAGTTGGATGACATAGTTGCAATTTTCCAGGATTCTGACGCGTATGATATCATCGTCACAACGGGCGGGGCCTCGGTGGGCGATCATGATCTCGTCCAGGCAGCAATGATCGCGATGGGTGCCGAGATCAGCTTCTGGAAAGTTGCCATGCGTCCCGGCAAGCCACTAATGGCGGGACGAATTGGGTCGACTATTGTAGTGGGCCTACCTGGAAACCCTTCATCTGCCTTCGTTACAGCAATTCTGTTCCTGCTTCCATTGATACGGCACATGGCAGGATCAAGCACCCCCCTGCCCGAAACCGTTTATGCTTCAAGCTCCATTGAACTTCCACCGACAGGCGAACGCTGTGAATATCTTCGTGGGTTTGTTCAACGCGGCATGATTAGCGCGTTTGGCAAACAAGACAGCGGCTTGATTACGCCATTGATTGGCGCAAACGGCCTTTTATATCGAGCCGCTCATGCCCCATCTCTGGCGGTCGGGGAATTAGTCCCTTATATCGCTCTGTGAAAATTTCAACGCACGAGGCCTTGACTTAACCCCATTTGTTTCCTAATCGTTCCTACTATGTTCAACAGCATAGGATGACGCCATGCTCACCGCCAAACAGAACGAACTACTGCGCTTCATTCACGAACGTCTTGAAGCAAGCGGTGTCTCTCCATCTTTTGAGGAAATGAAGGCTGCACTTGACCTCAAGAGCAAATCCGGGGTTCATCGATTGATTGGAGCTCTGGAGGAGCGTGGATTTATTCGGCGACTGGCAAATCGTGCTCGTGCACTTGAAGTTGTCAAAATGCCCGAAGGCGGCGGCAGCCGAGACGTGAATGTGGTGAAGTTGACACCCGCGAGCGCAAGCAAGTCGTCGCAGGCGCAACTGCCGATTGCAGCAAACGACGTTATCGAGATACCCATGCATGGTCGGATCGCCGCCGGTGTGCCAATCGAAGCGCTTGAAGGTCACAGTTCGCTGTCTGTGCCAATGGCATTACTTGGTGCGGGCGAACATTATGCTTTGGAGGTTTCTGGAGACTCCATGTGTGAAGCAGGAATCCTTGACGGCGACTATGCTCTGATAAAGAAGGTCAATACTGCGCGCGATGGCGAGATCGTTGTCGCGCTTGTGCGGGGTGAAGAGGCAACTCTCAAATATTTGCGCCGAGAAGGTCAGCAGATCCGTCTGGATCCGGCAAATAGCGCATATGAACCTCAATATTATGCATCACATGAAGTCGAGGTCCAGGGCAAGTTGGCGGGGCTCCTGCGTCGCTACCACTAACGACATCGGGCATTGCACCTGTGCCCTTCGTGAGTTCCTATCTTGATAAGGTGGTGATATTGATGGACCGCTTCGAGGAGCACACGGCCAGATCCGCAGCTGGTCGAAACCGGATTTGCGTGCACTTCACTTGGAACCACTAGGCCCCATATGGTTGGCGCAAGCCTTTTGATTGAAGTGCATGGCCTTGGAATTTCAAGCCGCAAAAATCGACAACCTGGCTCTCACGGGCAACCGAGCCCCTTCTAACGAGACGGTTGACGGCAATTTGCTGGAAATTGCCTACATTGTATACCTTGACGCACGTCAATTTTGCCAGCATGGGCGTTTCAACAATAATGCCATTTTCTCCCCATGAAAATAGTGGCAGTTGAGGGGCCTATAGCAAATGTAACTGGCGTTTTCGGCACCTCATGTCGAGCACAGAACCCAGCCTTTTTCATAAAGGCGCCCGGCAATCCTGGGTTGAAGTGATGGAGTTTTAATATGGTCGATAATAACGCTACCCTCAATATTGGTGGTACCATCTATGACTTGCCGGTAATGCAAGGCACCGAAGGTCCGGATGTCATTGATATTCGTAAGCTTTATGCCGCTACTGACCATTTTACCTTTGACCCTGGCTTCACATCTACAGCCAGTTGCGAGTCAGCTCTCACATTCATCGACGGCGACGAAGGCATATTGCTTCACCGAGGGTACTCGATCGAGGAACTTGCCGAAAAATCGAATTTCATGGAGGTTTCCTACCTCCTGCTGAACGGGGAACTGCCTACCAAGAGCCAGCTCGCCGAGTTCAGCTACACGATTTCGCGTCACACCATGCTGCATGAGCAGCTTGCAACTTTTTATCGTGGATTTCGCCGCGATGCGCATCCGATGGCCATCATGTGCGGCGTGGTCGGTGCCCTTTCTGCATTTTATCATGACTCGACAGACATTAGCGATCCTAAGCATCGGATGATCTCTAGTCACCGACTGATCGCAAAGATGCCCACGATTGCTGCCATGGCGTATAAATATTCAATCGGTCAGCCCTTTTTGTATCCAGACAATCGCCTTTCCTACACGGGCAATTTTTTGCGGATGACTTTCGGCGTACCCGCGGAAGAATATGTCGTAAATCCAGTCATCGAACGCGCCATGGATCGTATCTTTATCTTGCACGCCGATCACGAGCAAAATGCGTCGACGTCCACGGTACGCTTAGCTGGCTCGTCAGGTGCGAATCCATTTGCATGTATCGCAGCAGGTATTGCTTGCCTTTGGGGGCCCGCGCATGGCGGTGCCAACGAAGCGGCCCTCAACATGTTGCGCGAGATTGGCACTCCGGATAAAATTCCTCACTATATCGAGCGCGCCAAGGACAAGAACGATCCGTTTCGCTTGATGGGTTTTGGCCACAGGGTTTACAAGAATTACGATCCCCGTGCGACGGTGATGCAATCTACGGTTCGTGAAGTTCTCAAAGAGTTGAAAGTCACCGATCCAATCTTCGACGTCGCTCTGCAATTGGAGGAAATGGCCCTCAATGATCCATATTTCATTGAGAAGAAGCTGTTTCCCAACGTTGATTTTTACTCCGGAATTATATTGTCAGCCATTGGCTTCCCTACCGAGATGTTCACAGTGTTGTTTGCACTGTCACGTACGGTGGGTTGGGTAGCTCAGTGGAACGAGATGATTTCCGATCCTGCCCAGAAAATTGGCCGTCCTCGCCAGCTCTACACTGGGCCAAATCATCGGGCCTATGCAGGCATCGACCAGCGATAATCATTCAGACGGCAAGCGAAGGGTGAATTTTGCACCTCCGCTTGCCGCGTCGCCCAAGCTGAGATCACCACCCATGGCTTGAGCGAGGCGGCGCGAAATATATAGTCCCAATCCGCTACCTCCGTCGCCGGATCGGCCAAGCCGCTCGAACTTCTCGAATACCTTTGCCCGATCTGCCTCGGCGATTCCCGCTCCCTGGTCGCTAACGGAAATTACTGCCTCGCTGCCACTGGTTTGAATATCAATACGCACTTCAGTTCCGTCAGGTGAATAGCGTATCGCATTGGTGACCAAATTGAGCATGATTTGTAGAACGCGGCGGAATTCTGCGACAGCGGGTACCTTTTGGGATTCTGGCGGGCAGGAAATTCGGATGCTGTGATCTGCAGCCTTCAGGGCCAGAAGTCCTGCCACGCGTCGCGCTACGTCACCAAGCTCGATCTTGTCATTTGCAGTCCTGAAATCTTCGCGCTCAACGGCCTCCAGGTCCCCCAAGTCATCAACTAGTGCTGAAAGGTGGCGGGCAGCGTTGGCGATATCGCGTGCATAGGCGGCGTAATTTTCCCGTATGGGCCCTTGAAGTTCGCTTCCGATTGTCTCGGCATTTGCGATTATTCGCCCTAGTGGCTGCCGAAGCACTGGGGCGAGGTGCTTTCCGAACAATGCACTTGGTGTTGATGCAACCGGTGCGATCGCGGTCGATGGGGAATGGTCCAACAATTCGCCAATGCGACATTCATAGCCAATGCTTTCATCAAGGACATTGTGCACCGGCATGCCGGTAACAATCACGGTTTTTTCGTTCCAAATACGCTTCAGCGGCAATGGCGGCGACGATTTTAGGTCCTGGATGCAGTTCATGATCTCGAGCACTTCTTCGGATTGCTCAAACAATTTTCGCATGACCTGAACGGCACTCGATCCAAAATCCCCCGACGACAATCCTTCCGCAGCGGCCCCATTCGCGCGGATCAGGCGTAGTGATGGATCGAACAACAGCGACGGATGGACCGTAACTGTACTTCCTGATTCAACCTGTGAACTGCGTTCAAAATTTCCTTCTGCAGGCAATATACGCCAGCTTAGAATGGAGAGGTGAGCGATGTTCTCCCTGGGCTGAGCCTCCACCCAAAGCTCCAGGTTTTCCGTTTCATCAGCGACACGGACTGCTCTCGAAAGCCTCATTTGCAGTTTGAGCGTCAGCTGCGCCAAAGACGCTAAAGGCGGGATAGCCAGAGCGCCTCCTTCTTCGCCACCTGCGCGCCTGTTGAGCCTTTGCAACGCATCGTCGGCACGGATTAGTCGTCCATCACAAGCTATTTCGCCGCGAATCGGGCTTGCCAGATTGGACCGTCCACTCATGACTTGCCAAATGCCAAAAACTGGGCTCGGGCAACTGACCAGGAAGCTATCTCAGCCAACGCCGTTCCAGAATCGAGCTTGTCATAGCCAAATTCAAAGACGCCGACTTCTCGCGGCGTCAGCGCCTCGCCTCTGAGCAGAAGGATTGAGGCAATTGCCTGATCCTTTGGCATGCCGAGAGCTGAGAGCATGATCGCAAATGGTGCAGAAGATCCTCCATCAATCAATCTAAGTGCATGGTCATGTTCGATGTTGAGCTCTGCAGACACTGCGGCCACATACAGGTGCAGCCCGGCAAGGTCGGGTTTGAATAGCGCGTTGCGATTGGGCGCGTCTATGAAGTGAGCAATTTTACGAGCACTGGCCTTGGTAGTTTGGCTCTCATCATAGCTCGCAAGGATTTCCCGCGCAGAAGAGATGATTTCAGAAGATCGCGCGCCATGGAATATCTCCAATGCGGCCACGACGCGCCAGCATAACTTGTGAAGCAATTCCGCCGGAAGGGCTACATAAGTATTCCCTTTTACGCGACGATGCAGACTGTCGGCGGCTAACAGAATCTGGGCGGCTTCAGCCACATTGCCATCGGCATGGTCCAGCAATTGTGCCGGAAGGACAGGTTTTGCAATATCAAGACGAGCATCGAGACGATCCTCTGCAACGCGGGCCAATATGAAATCGACCAGATCTGCTTCACGCAGAAAGCCCGACTGGGTGAGCAACGGCCAGGTCACAGGGTGCTGAGCCAGCTCTTGTGACTTTCCCTGAAGGCGGCGTTCGACATCGTCGACCAGTTGAACCATCTTCGATGTTACAGCGCTGATCAATGCATCGGTTATCGGCGTTTTGGCAGATGGAAAAATGACCCCAGCGACGTCGTTGCACAGCGCATGGGTATCGCGGGCATATAGTGCACCGACAGAGAGTAAATCTTCATTCTGGCCAGTAATTCGGTCCAACGGAAATTCCATGCTCACAACAGCACATAACATAGCGATTTTGGGTTAATGCGGCTTTAAGCGTGATTGGCGTTTTTTTTTGGCCCATTTCCAGCCCATTTCGCGAGTAGAAACGCTCCAAGCTGAACAATAACAATCCATTGGACTACCTGCAACAGGCCAAAAATCGGCGCCGTTAACAATATTGTCGCTGCAAGCAATGCCGGCGATCTCAATGTATTTCTCGCCCAATTGGGAAGGGTCAGTTGGTGGGCCAAAAGGGCCAATGCGGTCATCACGAGTGCAGCAAACGGTCCATCGTTCGTATAGGCCAAATCGCTGCGTGCCGCAGCAATGGGAACTGCAGCCAGTAGCAGCCAAAAAAACGGCTCCACCCATTTGACCCACCCGGAATTTTGCTCAGGATCTCGTGCAACATTTCGCAGGCTGTTGAGGAATATTGCGACGATACCCAGGCAAACCGCAGCAATGGTCCAGCCAAAAATTGCCAAGGCCAGCCCCCCAAGGGAAAGCCCAAGCATTACCCCATCAACGAGATTCGAACCGTAGGAAATTCGCCAGATAAATGGAGCCAGACTTATTGAAATTGGAGCAAAAATCTTGTTTTCGATGAAGCCCGACTGCCGCTGTGCCCTGGTGAGCAGTATATGTTTCGATAACAAGCCTGCCTCATGCACAGTCGTGATAACACGAAGCTCCCCGTCCTGAACCAGGCGCTGTGGAAGAGGCACCAGCTTGACCCGGTCCTGTATCGATTGACGCAGCAAGGACGATGTAATGCTCCAGTCACTCGGAATTTTGGAGACCGCTGCCACGGTAGGTGCACCAACCAGCGCAAGACCGGCCCATCTGGTGTTGAGGTCCATCCGTTCAAATGCAGCGT
>JBATDO010000182.1:0-12687 GCA_049663505.1 Sphingorhabdus sp. | reverse complement strand
CTTTACCCGTTTCGAAAACTCCCTATAGTGAAAGTTGAACCATGTTTCAACTTATGGTCTTGGGAAAGTATAGCGAATGTCTGCCGAACGTGGCATATCAGCAACAATGACGCCTGCTGCCAAAACCCCGCGCACTGAACGCGGGCGCAAGACCTTGCGCCTCTTGCTTGACGCGGCGGCTGCAGAGTTTGGTGAAAAGGGATTCCACGACAGCTCGGTTGTCAGCATCACGCAGCGTGCAGGCGTCGCCCTCGGGAGCTTTTATACCTATTTCGATTCAAAGGACTCTTTGTTCCGGGCCTTGGTAAACGACATGTCTGCCCAGGTACGTAACACCGTTGGCCCCGTGATGGCTGCAGCCTCCAACCGACTGGAAGGTGAGCGCGAGGGCCTTGCAACCTTCCTGAACTTCGTTCGCGAACATAAAGAGCTCTATCGCATCATCGACGAGGCGGAATTTGTCGACCCACCCAGCTATCGCGCGCATTATGAAAATACCGTTGCTGGATACATGGTCAGTCTTGCAGAGGCCGCAAGCAAAGGGCAGGTGCGCGCCGACGTCGAAGAAGTCCATGCCTGGGCTATTGTCGGAATGAACGTCTTTCTCGGTCTGCGTTACGGTGTGCTCGGCGAAGACAGGGATGCAGGCGAAGTCGCCGATATCGCGGTTGATCTCCTGACCTATGGTTTGAAACGATAAAGGCTGGACAAACATGCTAACGCGGCGCCCGCTTGAGCGTTAAATGTTCCATTCAGACTCGAATCGCTCTAAGCGCCGCGCATGACGCTTAATCGCCGCACCTTTGCCATCATCTCCCATCCCGACGCGGGCAAGACGACCCTTACCGAGAAGCTGCTTCTCCAGGGCGGGGCAATTCATCTTGCAGGCGAAGTCAAGGCGCGCGGCCAGGCGCGGCGCGCGCGATCTGACTGGATGAAAATTGAACAGCAGCGCGGAATATCGGTTACGTCTTCGGTGATGACCTTTGCCAAGGACGGAATCATTTTCAACCTGCTCGATACGCCGGGCCACGAGGATTTTTCCGAAGATACCTATCGCACGCTGACCGCAGTCGACAGCGCCATCATGGTTCTCGATGCAGCAAAAGGCATCGAACCCCAGACACGCAAATTGTTCGAAGTCTGTCGCTTGCGAAATGTGCCGATCATCACCTTTATCAACAAGGTCGACCGCGAAGGCCGTGAATGCTTTTCATTGCTGGATGAAGTTGCCGATGCGCTGGCGTTGGATGTGTGTCCAATGAGCTGGCCGGTCGGTATGGGCGGCGAGTTCGAAGGAATTTACGATTTTCAAACCAACAGGTTGATGCAGCCATCTGGCGGCTCCAAG
Source organism: Sphingorhabdus sp. (assembly GCA_049663505.1). Classification (GTDB taxonomy): domain Bacteria; phylum Pseudomonadota; class Alphaproteobacteria; order Sphingomonadales; family Sphingomonadaceae; genus Sphingorhabdus_B. The sequence goes on along the minus strand of JBATDO010000182.1, from coordinate 11,336 downwards.
GAATTCGAAGGAAAATCAAGTCAGCACACGGGTCTTGATGACCCGACCCTTGCCGACAAGATCTCAGCGCGCGGTCTTGCCAAACTGCGCGAAGAAGGCGAACTTGCGCGGGCAGGCTATGCAACCTTCGACCTGGAGGCCTATCGCGCGGGCGATCTCACGCCGGTTTACTTTGGTTCTGCGCTGAAGCAGTTCGGGATCGACGAAATGATCGCGGCAATCGCAGATTATGCCCCGCCGCCGCGTCCACAACCTTCAAGCGTTGGTACCATTCTTCCTGAACGCAAGGACGTCACAGGGTTCATTTTCAAGGTCCAGGCAAATATGGACCCGCAGCACCGGGACCGCATCGCATTCATGCGACTATGTTCAGGCACTTTCAAAAGAGGCATGAAGCTCATCCCTTCAGGCCATGGCAAGCCCGTTGCAATTCATTCCCCGATCCTGTTTTTCGCTCAGGACCGCGAAATTGCAGATACCGCGGAGCCTGGTGATATCATAGGCATTCCAAATCACGGGACATTGCGGGTAGGTGACACGCTATCCGAACGCAATGACGTGCGATTTACTGGTCTTCCCAATTTCGCACCTGAAATCCTGCGCCGGGTGGTGCTGAAAGACCCCACCAAGACCAAGCAATTGCGAAAGGCGCTCGACGACTTGTCTGAAGAAGGCGTCATACAGGTCTTCTATCCGGAGATCGGTTCGAACTGGGTAGTGGGCGTCGTTGGACAACTGCAATTAGACGTATTGGTGTCACGACTGGAAGCCGAGTACAAGGTTGAAGCTGCTCTCGAAGCCGCTCCATATGATACCGCTCGCTGGCTCGTGGGAAGCGATGCTGCCCTGGCGACATTTGTGTCGTTCAACGGGGGCAACATGGCCAAGGACCGCGATGGCCATCCCGTGTTCATGGCGCGGTCGGCCTGGGATGTTGGTTACCAACAGGAAAGGCATCCAGAACTGGTATTCAGTGCCACCAAGGAGCGCTGATCAACGCCAGGCAGAAACACCGAATGCTTCAATGCTCTCGCCCCCGATGACATAGGCCGCATCTGCTGGTGCTGGAGAATTGACGGGGGCACTTGCCAAATTGAAGGCAAATGTCAGGTCGCCTCGCCGACGTAGGCGCAAAGTAGGTGGAAGGTCGTAAGTCACGATCCCCGCCTCTCGACACAGGTCACCCAGCAGCGCGTGCAGGTAACCGTCATCGGTTAACGTCGCGACATATGTTGCTCGCCCTGAGCGCACGGCTGCCGGGGTGCCATCTTCGTAGTGGGATAAAGTCTCCGAGGCGGCGCATTCGATCGTTTCACGCCAGCCATGGCTCGCATAACTTTCCCCTTTATATTCAATCGACCCTGGACAGTCGGCGCGCAACGTCTCAACCGCCACCACTTTCAGTGAGACAAGTTCGCGCAAAGGTCCCGGCGGCAGCCCCTCGCTTATCCAAAACTCCTCGGTTTTTGCTCCTGACCGGGGTCCAAATAGCAGCAGGCCCTTGCTCGCTTTCAAGGCATCAACGCATGCGTCGCCTGGAACCGCGAGCAAGGGCACCACGATCAGGTCATAGTCTTCAAGGTCCGACTTACCTGCTGATACAAAATCTGCATCGACGCCTAGTGATCGCAGCACGCAGTAATATTGGAACACTACAGCGGGATATCGGTAGCCGGCTCCCTGCCGTTCAATGTCATCGACCCAACCCGAAACAGGATCGATGACAATTGCAACACGAGACTTTTGCGGGGGAACTGCAGTATCGCCGAGCATTGCCAGTTCTGCTGCGACCGTTTCCACTTCGGCCCAAGCCGGCGAAGGCAGATCGTCAGCTCGCAGCAGCCCGGCATGCATCTGCTCTTGCGCAAAAGGCACCTGGCGCCAACGGAAATAGGAAACGCAGGCAGCCCCGTGGGCAAAGGCCTGCAATGTCCAGTGACGAATCATTCCAGGTGCTGGGCGTGGATTGTGATCCGCCCAGTTGACCGGTCCTGGCTGTTGCTCCATCACCCACCAATTGGCGCTTGAAAGACCCCTCACTTGGTCAAAGTTAAGCGCGGCAAGGTCAGGATGCCCCGTCCGCATGAACTGCTGCGCCACCTCTGGCGCAGCATGTGCCATGAGCTGGTCGGAAAAGCCGAGCGGATAATTGTCATAACTTACGAAATCGAGCTGCGCGGTCAGCGCGACATTGTCGATGCCGGTTGTGGCGGGTGGAATGATGTTGTGTGTTACCCATTGACCCGGGCCAGCATGACGACGAATCGCAGAAATCATGACGTCATGAAATCGTATGACCTGGTCTGATGCAAAGCGTCGATAGGCAAGCCGATGTGCTGGATTGGTCTCGCAAACACTAAAAAATGGCAATTCTATCTGGTCAAAGCTGCCATATTCCATCGACCAGAAGACATTGCCCCAAGCCGCATTCAGGACGTCGATAGTGCCGTAATGCTGTTCGCAATAGGCACGAAAGCCATCGCGTGCCGCAGGCGATGCACTCTGGGTGGTATCGTGGCAGCACAGTTCGTTGTCCGTCTGCCATCCTGCTACATGGGAGTTGCAGCCATATCGTTCGGCCATCGCTGCTGTGATGCGTTCGGCCTCCACGAGATAGGTTTCACATGAAAAGTCATAATGTCGTCGCGACCCGAATCCACGCCTGATGCCGGTTTTGGTGTCCACCGGCAGGATTTCAGGGTGGGCTTCGACCAACCATCTTGGAGGAGTGGCAGTCGGCGTGCCCAAGACCACCTTCAATCCTGCAGCACCGAGCGTATCGATCGCCCGGTCCATCCATTCCCAAGTGAATTTGCCCCGGCTCGCCTCTATCCGTGCCCAGGCAAATTCGCCGATACGCACATAGGTAAGGCCAAGGGCGCGCATCCGGGCAGCATCGCCTGCCCATCGCGTTTCTTCCCACTGTTCAGGATAATAACAAACACCAAGCATAGCCCGATGTTAGCCACCTAGTATCTCATGGCAAGGCTATTGAGGCGTCCGTATATCGAAGGCGATTGTCAGCCGTTCTCCTGCGTCAAAAGGAAGCGTGCTGTGCCACATCGTCGAAGGAAACAGCACCAGGCGTGCTGGCCTTGGTTCGACGTTTGAATAGGGGGCCAATTCGGTTCCCAGTTCAGGAGGAGGCGTCCCAAGGCTGAGCCATCCGGCTGGTTCCAATCCGGGTTGTTCTGGCAGCTGCACGTAAAATGCGGAACTTATCCAGCCCATCACATGAGTATGGGGGGCATGAAAACCCTTGTCGCGAAGTCGTACAGACCAACTTCCCTCAAGCAGGAGTTGATCACGGCGTCTCGAAAGCAAGGGATGCGCGCCATCATTGCCGGGAAGCGCTTCGACATATTCGCTCACTGCCCTCATAATCCGTGTGCGTGCCAACTGGATGCCGGGATCGGGATGAAAAAACAGCGGGCGATCGGTCTGCGTACCTCCCCGTACGGATTGCTCCGGGTAGGGGGCTTCAAGCAAATGCAGCGATCGCAGTATGTCGGCCAGCGAAGCGAGTTCTGAAGCTGAAAAGGCAAGATCAACTGTCCTTGCAAAAAGCGGATCACCATCGAGCCACCGGGCAAGCGGGTTGTCGGTCAGTCGCCATATGATAGAGAGATAGGGCCAGAACATATGCGCAGAAGGCGCTCTGACATGGCGCAGAGCGACCTGTTCGGCTTCGCGGAGGTTGCCTTTGCGCAAATGGAGCCGGACTCGGCACAAGTCGAGACCGACGTCTTCAATGTCGGCGACTGACCCTAATAATGGCGTAAGTTGCTCATCATCGCCTGACTCGCTTGCGATATAAAGCCGTGCAGAGGACAGTGCTTTTTGACTTCCGCACCTGGCTTCGGCGATGTCGATGACGCGGCGCGCTTTCACCCAGTCTCGCTGAAGCGAGGCGGAATGAAACCAGGCCAAATGGAGTGGGAGGCTGGCAGGCAGATGCTGGCATGCCTCTGCAAGGCTGCTGTCCTGGTTCGCGGCATCCCCTGTCGTCACGCGCAGCTTGCCAAGAACATGGTGACCCTCAAGCCACTCGGGACGTTCGCGCAACTGCCTCTCAAGCAGATGCACTGCACCATTCCGGTCGCCTTGAGCGGCAAGCGCCAAGGCGCTGTTCCTCACCAACTGAAGGTCACCGGGAATGAGGCGTAGCGCTTGTTCGAAAAGCGCAGCCGATGGCCGCCAGCTCTCGTAATGAAGCTGCGCGCGCACAGCAGCTATCCTGCCGTCATTTGGTGCTGCTGCTTGTGCTGCATCAATCGCGTCGACCGCGCTTTCGATGTCCTGCTGCTGGCGTGCGCGAATGGCTCGTTCGAACAGTTCGGCTGCCTTGTCCACTTTCTAGTCGCCAGCCCTGCAATGTTGATCGATAAATTGCTGATGCGATGGAAGGCGTGCAGCCTCGGCAATCATCGCCGAACGCAGTTTTCCAAGCCATTCTCTCCCGTCGATGCCGCGAAAGTCAAAAAGGGGATCGACGCGCTCGGGGACATTGCCTTGCCCGATATGTACAGCGAGCCAGCTGGGAGCGCCGAACAGGTCCATATCGCGGGCAATATGGCGACCATATTGTCTGAAATGGTCAATTTTGGATTGCAAGGTGTCCGGGATTTCCATTGCCTGGCAATAGCGCCACAGCGCAGTGTCATCGCGCTCGGTCAGCTTGTAGTGCAATATGATGAAATCACGGATACGCTCGAACTCGGTCGATGCTATGTGGTTATACTCGTCAATTACCAGGGGGCTGAAGTCCCGGTCGGGAAAGAGTGCAAGGAGCTTGGAGATTCCCGCCTGGATCAAGTGCAGGCTGGTAGATTCAAGCGGCTCCATGAACCCGCTGGACAAGCCAATCGCGATGACGTTCTTGTTCCAAAATTTCCGGCGGCGACCAGTGGTGAATCGCAAGAAATTGGGTTCGGCAATTGGCTCGCCATCGAGCCCAGCTCTCAAGCTGGCTTCAGCGTCCGCGTCCGATATGTAGTTGCTGCAATAAACATAGCCGTTCCCTGTGCGGTGCTGAAGCGGAATGCGCCACTGCCAACCGGCATCATGTGCAGTCGATCGGGTGTAGGGCGCCAGCTCTCCTGCCTTGGTGCACGGAATCGCGATCGCGCGATCGCAAGGAAGCCAGTGCGTCCAGTCATCATAACCTGTCTTGAGCGTCCCCTCGATCAAAAGGCCGCGAAAGCCCGAACAATCGATAAATAGGTCGCCCTTTATGCTCTGGCCATCGGCCAGTGTCACGCTCTCCACAAATCCCGTTTCGCTATTTTGTGCGACCGCTGAAATCTTGCCTTCGATGCGTTGCAAGCCGCGCTGTTCACAATATCCTCGCAGGTAGCGCGCATAAAGCCCGGCATCGAAATGATAGGCATAGTCAAACGTCGAAGATACGTTGCGCGGATCTGCACCTGGTCGTGCAAACCGTCCCGTCCTTGCCATTGCCCAGGCCATCGAATGTTCGTCAAAGTGGGCGCTTTCGCCAGCTTCGCGCGCTTTCAGCCAATAATGGTGCAGTCCCACGATATCGAACGGTCTGCCATGCGGCCCGAACGGATGAAAGTACCGATTGCCGATTTTTCCCCAGTTGACGAATTCTATGCCGAGCTTGAAAGTGCCCTGGGTTGCCTTCACGAACTCGCGCTCGTCAATGCCGAGCATATCGTTGAAGACGCGGATCGGCGGAATGGTTGCCTCACCTACTCCAACTGTCCCGATATCATCGGATTCGACAAGCGTGATCTTGCAGCCGGTGCGCAGTGTATTGGCCAGTGCTGCAGCCGTCATCCACCCGGCTGAACCACCGCCCACGACGACGATTGATCTTATCTGGCGGTCGGACTGGTTTTTCATCTGGTTCCTACGAATTGCGCCCTAAGCGATTGGCAAATCCCCTTGCGATTGGCAAACAAAAGTCGGGGCCAGTGACATTTGTCGCCGGCCCCGCCTCTCTTTTCACATATCCTTGCACAATCAGGCGTTCAGAAGCTCAGGCGTACCGACCCGGTGAGCGTCCGACCGATTACCGGGGTCCCAGTGATCCCGCCACCGAAGGTTCCGACCCCGTTGCCACGCGCATCATAAGTGTTGAACAGGTTGTAGACGTTAATCCCAAGTTCGACATTCTCCAGCGGGCTCAGCTTCAGGTTGGTGTTGAAGATCGTCTTGCCGGGATATTCCAGTGCGCCGTCAAAAGTGCCGGATTGGCCGACAGCGGTGAGACCGAATGAGGCAATATCAGCGAAGTCATAATTTGCTGATAGTGAATAGCTCAGGTCTGGAATGTTGAGTGCTCGACCAAAATCGGACTGGCCGGCAACAACCGTCCCGCCGCGGGTCGACGTGAACTTTTGTTTTGCCTTTGTATAAGTAGCATTTGCAACAAAGCTGAAGCCGTCGAGACGCAGAGTTGCATAAAATTCTGCACCTTGGGTCTTGAAGCTGTTGTCGATGATGCAACCACCGCCTGGACATATGCCGGTAGTCGTTGGCTCGAAATCGCTGCGCTTGAAGTCACCTTTGAGTAGAGTGAGCTCTACGGTGTATCGGCCACTGCCGATATTGCCTCGGTTCTTGACCCCTATTTCATACTGGTTGACGAAATCAACTGATGGTGTGACCCCGTCGGTGCACGCAAGTGCTGTTGCTTGCGCACGTGTGCACAAGCTACCGTCGGCATTGAACTTCCCGCTGACCGTTTGACGGTCGCTGTTGAAGCGTCCGCCGCGCGAAGCGCGCCCGAAGATAGAGAGGCCCGGGGTTGCCTTGAACAAGGCTCCTGCTGTCCAGCTGGTATAGCTGCGACTGTAGTCAAGCACTTCACGCGGGCCATTGGCTGCCATGGTCGGGATGATCACGCCACCTGAGTTCACCGGGAACTCAGCGCCGCCCCTTATCACATATCCCGCAGCCTTCACTGTTTCGAACCGGATGCTGCCATCGAGGTTGAAGCGGTCATGATCGAGCACGAGCTGTGCGTAAGGCGCGGTGTTGGTGTAGGACAAATCATAATCACGCGCACAGCAATCGCCCCAGTTGTTATTGTATCCCGAGATACCTTCCTGGGTGATCTTGTTGGCAGCAGCCACGGCCGTCGGGCTGTCGTAGAGATCCAGTTGCGAGGCGTTGTTGCCGCTCAGTTCGCGCAGGGACTTGTTGACATGCCAGTCCATCGCGATCGTCTGGTCCATGTAGAAATAGCCGACGCGGGCCGTGAGATCGGCAAAGCCCGTATCGAATTTCCCGGCAACCGTCAGGTCGTTCACAAAACTGCCTAGGTCACGTATGTTCGTGCGGACATTGACGTTATTGTCGAGATATGTGCCGGTATAAAGTTGGCCTGCACTGGGTCCGCTTGCGTAACGGATCGCCTGTACGGTTCTGCCATTGACAGATGAACCAAGGATGCTCGCTGATGTCGCAATTCCAAGGAACGGAGATGCAAAGCCGCCGCTGATGTCAGACCAGCGCATGTTGTTGTCAACGGTGATGCTGTCGGAGAGTTCGTAGTGAAATTGTCCGCCAATTGATTTCTGGTTGGTCGTGATGCCATCCATCTTGACCCTCTCGAGCGCATTTTCCCGGTTATAGATCAGGAAATCCTGGTTGTAGATGGAGTAGTTGGACTGGCTGCGCCCATCAAAGCCCGGATATGGGCGAACGTCTGACACCTTGCCGCCACTGATCGTAGCTAGCGCAGGTGCGCCTGTATAATTTGGCTCCTGTGTGTCAGCGAACTTGAACAGAAGACGAAAATAGCCCTTTCCGCCTGCAAATTCCTTCGTGAGATTTGCTTTTACCTGGATGCTGTCGCTTACGTTATAGCCAGCTCCCAGCGGGCCGCGGCCCTTCTTGAAAAAGCCACCCACATGGAAGAGCATGGTGTCAGCAAGGCTGCCACCGTAACGGAAATTGACTTGGGTTTCGTTATAGTCGATGCCCTTTTTGAGCTCGACATAACCGCCTTCTTGGGTGCCGTAGTTGCTGATGTAGTTGATGACCGCACCAGGAGCCTGCGACGCAAATGTCGTGGCAGAACCACCACGCACGGCTTCTACGCTGGCAACAGTGGGGTCGAATTTGGTGAAATAGTCGTTGTTGCCGAATTGGATGTCGCCAAAGAGCACGACTGGAAGTCCGTCTTCCTGCAGTTGCACAAAGGGAGCGCCCCCTGTCGCGACGGGTAGGCCGCGAACCGCGATGTTCGAATTGCCACCAGGACCCGATGTTCCGGGTACCTGTATCCCTGGAAGCAGCTTGAATATTTCAGCTTCCGAGCTGGGCTGGAAATCCTGGATCAATTGCGCGTCAATGCTGGTGACCGAAATCGAGCTCTCGATCTTGGTCTGGTCGCGCCCTGACGCGGTAACGACGATTTCGTCGAGACTTGATGTCTCCTCGTCTTCTACTGCCTCGTTCTGCGCATATGCTGGCGCGTGGACGGCAAAGGCTGCGCAAAGTGCTGCTGCAGAGACGTAATTGTTTAAACGGGATATCTTCATGTCATCCTCCCTCAAAAAGACCTAAATCGGGCAACGTTTTCCACGTGCTTCCGACATGCCTGATAGCCACTTGGAAATCGTTTGCAAGACTTTAATGCAAACCTTTGCATAAATATATAATGGTGCGCATGCTGCAGGTTTCCAGGCTCAAACCGTCCCAAGCTCATCGTCGCGAACACGCATGACGGCAATGGCTGCGCAGACCAGCAGAACCCCTGCCAAGGCAAGTGCGTTGCGCGCATCTCCTCCAAGCCAGGGTTCGTAGTAGAAAGGAAATGTCGCGGCATTGAGAAGCATTGGGATGACGATCATCATGTTGAATATGCCCATATACACACCCGTTCGCCGAGGTGGAATACAGCGCGCGAGCATGACATAGGGCGTACCCATGATGCTGCCCCAGCATATGCCAACGCCGATCGCTGCAGGGAACAGCCACTCGACCTCGGTCACCTGCGGAATCACAAGCATGGCCATACCACCTGCGACAAGTGCGGCTGCATGGACCTTGCGCGGACCGGCCTTGGCGATGAGCGGCATCATTGCCAGAGCCGCCACGAACGCAATGGCGTTGTAAAAGGCTCCCATCATGCCGTTTGCAAGCACCGCGCTCCTGAACCCGTCGCTTACCGGTTCGCTTGTATGATAAACTGAACGCGCAATCGCATAGGTCACATAGGTCCAGTAAATTCCCATGGCATACCATTGAAACAGCATCATTATGCCCAGCTTTCGCATCGGCCTTGGCATATCCCGGATCGCTTGCCCTATTTCCAACAAGGTAGCAGACGCTGTCTTTGGCTGTGCTGCAATCTCTGCTTTCTGGGCCTTGGACAGCGGGAGCTCCGGAACGCGAATGATCGACCATAATATTGTCGATAGCGACAGCACGGCACCAATTGTGAACACGATATAGACCGTGTCGGGAATATTGTTCGTACCGATCGCGTCCTTGTTCACTCCGAATATCCCAACAAGAAGTGCCGGTGTTCCCAGTGCAAGACACTGCGCAAGGCCAGTAAAGGCGCTCTGCGTCAGGAAGCCGACATTGTGCTGGCTTTCGTTCAGCCGGTCGCTGACATATGCGCGGTACGGCTCCATCGTGATATTGTTGCCCGCATCCAGCAGCCAAAGAAGGCTCGCAGCCATCAATATGCTTTGCGAAAGTGGCATGACCAGCAGCCCGAGCGAACACATGATCGCGCCAATTATGAAATAGGGCGTGCGTCTGCCCCATTTAGAATCAGTCCGGTCGCTCATTGCCCCGATGATTGGTTGCACAAGCAAGCCGGTGATCGGGCCGGCAAGTTGCAGGATCGGCAGCGCTGCTTCCTCCGCCCCGAGGTAAGAATAGATGGGGGCCATGTTTCCCTGCTGAAGCCCGAAGCTGAATTGCAACCCCAAAAAGCCAAGATTCATCTGGAGTATTTTCGACAGTGATAGATGTGGCTTACTGGCGATTTGGTTCATGTTCCTCTCCCCGGGAAGCTTTGGCTTCCTTGTCCTTGGCTTGATGCTAGCGGTTGATATCCAGATTGCAACAATCGATTGCATTGCGCAGTCCGGTTCTTTCCTTTCCCACTTGCCTTGTTGGGCGTTCGTCCGCAAATAGGAGGCGAAAAGGAGTACCAATGGACATTCAAGGGCGGGTTCGGAACATCACCGATCTGGCGCGGCTGGCTGGCGTTTCACCGGGGACGGTGTCACGAGCGCTTGCTGATTCGCAATTGATCGCCAAAAAGACACGCGAACGCATCCAGGCACTGGCGCGCGAACATGATTTTCGACCCAATGTCATGGCACGCAATCTCAGGATCAAGCGAGCAGGGGCTATCGGGGTACTCATTCCCCTGGGTCATGAGACCGGACAGCATATCTCCGACCCGTTTTTCATGACGATGCTTGGTCATCTCGCCGATGCCCTGACCGAACGGGGGCATGACCTGTTACTGTCGCGCGTGATCCCCAAGGATCCTGACTGGCTCAATCAGGTGGTCGATTCAGGACGCGTCGATGGCGTGATATTGATTGGGCAATCAGATCAGCTTGACGTGATCGAAAAAGTTGCCAGTCGCTATCTGCCTCTCGTCGCCTGGGGCGCGCATCTTCAGGGCCAGGTTCACTGCTCTGTGGGTTCCGACAACCGCAAGGGGGGCGAACTCGCGACCCGTCATCTGATCGAGCGTGGATGCCGCAATTTTGCATTTTTCGGCGATCCCATAGCACCCGAGATCACCGAGCGCCTGGCAGGATGCCGGGCAGCGCTCGCGATCGCAGGACTGGGCGACAATTTGAGCATTCTCCCGGCCCATTTAACTGCCGAGACCGCACACCCGGCAATCAGCAAGTGGCTGGACGAAACAAAGACCATTCCCAACGGGATCATTGCCGCCTCCGACGTAATTGCAATGAGTGCGCTCAGAGCATTGGCAGAGCACGGGGTGGCGGTGCCAGGGCAGGTGCATGTCGTCGGCTATGACGACTTGCCATTTGCCAACCAGACGGTCCCAACCTTGTCCACCGTGCGGCAAGACCTTGCTTCAGGTGCCGCCCATCTCGTCGACCTCTTGTTCCGCCGAATAGCTGGCGAGAATACCGGTTCGGTCGTACTGGAACCGCAACTGATCGTAAGGCAGTCGAGTTAGTCGACAATATCCTGGGCCAAGGCAAGCGCACCCAATATTCCTGCATTTTCGCCCAGCGCCGGAGGCACTATGACCTGTGCAGGTTTGCCCCGGAAATAGCCATTTCCCAAGGTCTGGCTAATATTGCGCACCTTGGCGAGGAGTCCTGGCGTTCCCATTACGCCCCCTCCCAATA
>JBATDO010000181.1:0-6970 GCA_049663505.1 Sphingorhabdus sp. | reverse complement strand
CCACATAATAGATGCCGACGACCGCAGGGGACGCGAATAGACCCAGAATTGCCAAGTCCAGGCGGCGGCTACCCCATTCGGCAGCATCGGCTGCGGCAAGGGGCAAATTGCGCCTGGTCAGCGCAACGAGCGCTCGAGGATTGGGGCGCCATCCCCACGGCAGGCCATAGCTGCGCCACAATGGCCACAGCGCAACAAGCAACGCTGCAATCAAGGAAACGACATATGACAGGATCAGGCCGTCGCGGGCAGAATAAAAATAAAAGGCGCCGGCCGCGATGCTGATGGTCCAAGGCTCCACAATGGCGCGCGCTCTTACTGAAGACAGGATGTCAAACCGGTAGGCAAGAGCGGCAAGCGCAATGTCGGTTGCAACGATGGCAAAAATGACCAGTGGCAGGAAACGATCTAGTCCGTTTATGGAGCTGTTTGGGAACATCAACTGCGGAATGGAAATAAGAAATGCAGCGCCCAGAGCGGATGCTATCATCCCGATAAGCAGTCCGTCAGCCACCATGTGGGCATGGGGGCGATCGTTGCCGGATAGGAGTTCGGCCAGGCCGCGCCGCAGTCCAAGCGACGCGAGCTGTGCTGCAAATTCGACAATCAAGATGGCATAAGCGAAACGCCCGAGTGCCTCTGGACCATATAGCCGCCCGGCAATGAAGAGGAAGGGAATCCGGGCTGCCAATCGCAGTAGGAAGCCGAAGACATTGGTGCGCCCGCCTTTGGCCAGCGCCTGGATGTCGTCTTCGTCAGTTCTGGCCGCGGTCAAGTCTGTCCCCCTGGAGCATTGGCTAGCGCAATATGTTGCGCGTTACCAGCTTTCGGACTTCAAGGGACGTGCAAGGAGGGCTGCGATCACGTCTGCGACATTGGCGCTTCCGTCAAGCAGTGCGCCAACGGCTGCAGCGATCGGCATGTCGACGCCCAGGTTGCGTGCCGACTGCAAGAGAACCGGCGCGGTGTATGCGCCTTCGGCCACGCTTTGCCGATCTGCAAGCATATGTGCAGCCGTACGCCCTTGACCAAGACCGCGCCCAAGCGAGAAATTGCGAGAGTTTTCAGATGAACAGGTAAGCACCAGGTCGCCGAGGCCTGACAAACCTGCCAGGGTCTCTGGCCTGGCTCCACGTGCCAGGCCGTACCGTTGCATCTCTGCAAATCCGCGAGCGATGAGCGCTGCGCGTGCATTGAGCCCGAGGCCGGCCCCGTCCACAACGCCGCATCCTATGGCAAGCACGTTCTTGACCGCCCCCCCGATTTCAGCGCCGACCACGTCATTTGTCCAATATGGGCGGAAATGCGGGGTCGCAATTAGCCGCATGAGGTTCGAACCCATGGCCTGGCTGTTTGTCGCAAGCGTTATCGCTGTCGGCTTTCCGGCTGCGACCTCGTGCGCAAATGTTGGGCCCGAGAGGACTGCCAATGGGCAGTCAGGCCGAACTTCCGCCGCGATATCGGACACCAGATTCTGTGTCCCGGCTTCAATACCCTTGGCACAAAGCAAAAGTGGCACTTGGACGTCTGGAAGCGCCTTCAGAGTTGCCCGGACATGCTGTGCCGGGGTCACAACGAGCAGCGCGCCGCATTGTCCCATGTCGGCGATGTTTGCAGTTGCACGGATATGCTTCGATAACGCCAGCGCGGGCAGAAAGACGCTATTCTCGTGCGTTTCGTTGATTGCGTGCACCACTTCGTCTTCACGCGCCCAGATCAATACTTCGGAGTGAATTTGCGCGAGTACCGCAGCAAGCGCGGTTCCCCAAGCGCCACCTCCTATGACCCCAACCGGATAATGCGCCATACTCATGCTTTCACTCCTGCTCCGCGCGCCGGCGCCGCATGTAGATCGAGCGGCCAACGGGGCCGCGCGGCGAAATCGAGGCTGTCGGTCAACCCGGCAGCAAAGCGCTCAGCGCCAGCCCAGGCGATCATTGCACCATTATCGGTGCACAGCCACAAGGGAGGCGCGACAAAGCGCATGCGATGCTCTTGGGCCAGGTCGGCGAGCATGGTTCGAATTGCCGAATTTGCCGCAACGCCGCCTGCCACGACCAGTGAAGCAATTGGTTCAATGCGCGCCAGGCTGTAGCGCAGGCGATCAGCAAGGCAGTCAACCACTGCCTGCTGAAATGACGCGGCAATGTCCTCGACGCGATATTGGCCGGTCTCGTGGGCGCGCACCACTGCACTTTTCAATCCTGCAAAAGAGAAATGTGGCTCAGGGGCGCCTTTAAGGGGCCTGGGGAGGTTCACGGCCTTGGGATCGCCTGCCATTGCCGCCCGTTCCACTGCCGGGCCACCAGGGAAACCAAGGCCCAGTATCTTGGCCGTCTTGTCAAATGCTTCACCTACTGCGTCGTCAATGGTCGTTGCCAGTCGGTCATATTGTCCAACGCCGCGGACCCTGAGCAACTGGCAGTGTCCTCCCGAGACGAGCAGCAGTAGATAAGGAAAATCGAGACCGGGGTCGATGAGGCGGGGCGACAACGCGTGCCCTTCCAAATGATTCACAGCTATCAACGGCTTGCCTGCCGCCATGGCGAATGCCTTGGCTGTAACCAAACCGACGATGACGCCGCCGATCAATCCCGGACCAGCAGTCGCTGCGATGGCATCGACTTGGTCCAGGGTCATGCCAGCGTCGGCCAGCGCTGTTTCGACCAAGGGCGTCATCAATTCGACATGAGCACGCGCCGCGATCTCGGGAACCACGCCGCCATAGGCCCTGTGATGATCCTCTTGTCCGGCAAGCGCATGGCTCAGAATCGTCCGGTCTGACCGCACAATTGATGCTGCCGTTTCGTCACAGCTCGATTCAAGGCCCAGGATGATTGCCATAGCGCTTTCCCATAGGTCGCTGCCTCGCTATGGACAAGCCGCATGACGAATAGCATCTTTACAGCCGACCGACCTTTACGCATCGGTACACGCCGCTCGCCGCTCGCGATGGTGCAAGCCCAGATGACGGCTGCAGCGATCCGGACAGCACATGACCTGATCGAGAGCGCAGTGGTTCTCATGCCGATGCTATCCAGCGGGGACAAGATCCAGGATCGTCCGCTTGCAGAAATCGGAGGCAAGGCACTTTGGACAAAAGAACTCGAGCGCGCAATTATCGATAATCACATTGATATCGCGGTGCACTCGATGAAGGATGTCGAGACCGTTCGCGACGACAGTTTCACCATATCAGCGATGCTTCCCCGGGCCGATATCCGTGACAGGCTGATTGGTGCCAAGACAATTGAACTGCTCGGCGCCGGTGCGCGCGTGGGAACATCCAGTCCTCGCCGTGCCGCGCAATTGCGCAGATTGAGGCCCGATGTGCAGATCGTGCCGCTGCGCGGTAATGTCGCCACGCGCCTTGCGCGGATCGATGCTGGTGAGGCTGATGCAACCCTGTTGGCCGCAGCGGGGCTTGAGCGCCTGGGAATGCACGATGTCGGCCATGCCATATCCGAGCAGCATCTGCTTCCTGCGGCTTCACAAGGAGCCGTTGGAATCGATCGGCTCACAGCGCGCGACGACTTGGGGATATTTCTCGATGCAATCAACGATCGCCCAACCTATGTCGCGGTGATTGCCGAGCGTGCCTTTCTGGCGGCTTTGGGAGGGGACTGCCATTCGCCAGTTGCTGCATTGGCAATGATTCAAGGGGATGAAATGCTGTTGCGCGGACAGATTTTCAGCGAAGACGGCAACGAAATGTGTTCCGGTGAAATCCGGTTTGCCCTTGATGATGTCGACGCCCCGGCTCGGCTCGCATCCTGGCTGCTCGAGCAATCCAGCCCCGGGCTTCGGAGCCTGTTCGAACGGTGAGACTTTTGATTACACGACCCCAGCCAGGCGCCAACGCGACTGCGTCGAGGGTCGTTGAGGCTGGCTTTGATGCCATGGTCATGCCCTTGTTTGTGATAAAAGCGGTTCCGTGGACCTTGCCTGATCCAACCAGTTACGACGCGGTAATGTTCACCAGCGCGAATGCGGTGCGCTCCGCACGAGACGCGCTGGTCCAGCTTTCAAACCTTCCCTTTTACGCGGTTGGGCAGGCAACCGCACGCGCGCTCCAAATATTCAAAATACCTGCCTTTACAGGGTGCGCTGGTGTAGCAGAGCTCATGTCCGACGCAGCCAGGGCGGGACATCGCAACGTCCTGTGGCTTGCTGGTGAAGATCGCGTCGCCGTCGATATACCGCCTGGCCTGCACCTTCACCCCATCACGGTCTATCGAAGCGATCCCCTGGGCGCACCCGCGGAATTTGCCACGCAGGTGGCGTCCTGTGATGCGGTGTTGCTTCATTCGCCGCGAGCAGCACGTTATTTTTCCGTGTTATGTGAAGAACATGATCTGGACAAGGGCAACGTCACGCTGGCGGCACTGTCTGTCGCCATTGCTGAAAGTGCAGGCCCCGGATGGCGCGAGATCATTACGGCACCGACACCAAATGATGCTGCACTCTTGTCGCGACTGCAAAGCCGCTTTACAAGTGCGTCCCGCGACCCCTAACTGAAGCCGAGCAAATGAGGGGAACAAATGACCGATTACAGCATGGCGCCGCCGCCAGCCCGCAGCGGAGTGAAGTTCAAGCATATATTGATCCTGCTTTTGATCGCATTTGCAGGCGGTGGAACAGCTACCTGGTGGATGGCGCGTGAATATGGCTACCTTTCTAAGCCGACCGCTGCTCCAGTAGTACCCATCAGTTCGGCACCAGCTGCTCCGGCGAACGTGGCACCCGTCCTGCCACCTTCCGACACCGTCGCAAATATTGAAAATCGACTGACCCAGATCAATGCCGATGCAGCGGCTGCGTCGGGCAACGCCTCGCGTGCGGAAGGGCTGCTGGTTGCATTCGCTGCCCGCCGGGCAATCGATAGTGGTGCGCCACTGGGCTATCTGGCAGACCAATTGCGCGTGCGGTTCGGTTCGAGCCAACCACAGGCAGTCGCGACGATTTTTGCCGCCTCGCAAAATCCGGTGACGCTTGATACACTGCAACTGGAACTGAACGAGCTTGAACCCGTTCTTCTGACAGGAAGTCGTGAAACCGGTATCTGGCAAACGGTAAGCCGTGAATTTTCCGAGCTGTTTGTTCTTCGCAAGGACGGTGCCCCATCTCCTGCGCCGTCACGTCGACTGGAACGGGCGCATGTCCTCGTTGAATCGGGTAATGTTGCAGGCGCTATCACAGAAATATCAGCGCTTCCCGGTGCCGCATCTGCCCAAAGCTGGCTGATCAAGGCGCGACGCTACAGCCAGGCGCGAAATGCGCTGGATACGCTCGAGCGCAGCGCCATTGTTGCACCACCTCCTGCACCAATCGTCACTTCGCCTTCGCTGGAAGATATTGTCCCCACGCCAACAGAGCCAGAAAACGCGCAGGCTCCGACCGAGTAGCGGCAGTCCTGTTGTCATAAAACTTTCATAATCCGTGGGGCGCACCTATAAGTGCGAAATGGAAACCCGGTATCAAGAGAATCTCGAGGTCACGATGCAGGCCAGCGCACCTGCATTGACCTTGCTTGCCCGGGAAGCCTGGTCATTTGCATATTTGCGCACCAGCGCGATTTTTGCATCCACTGTACCGCTGGATGTGGACGGCAGCGGGTGCCCGGTCATGGTGCTTCCCGGGTTCATGGCTTCCGACCAGTCAACCTCCAGGTTGCGGCGCTCGCTGAACTGTGCGGGCTTCGATTCGCATGGGTGGGGCCTCGGGCGCAACAAGGGCATCAAGGCAGACATATTTGAACAGCTTGATTGCAGAATTGACGCGGTGTCGGCTGGAACGCCCGTCGCGCTCGTGGGCTGGAGCCTGGGCGGACTTATCGCACGGGAATATGCCAAGCATTCTCCGCACCGCGTTGCTAAAGTGGTAACAATGGGAAGCCCGTTCTCAGGCGATCTCAAGGCCAACAATGCGTGGCGAATTTATGAGCTCGTAGCAGGGCATAGGATTGAAAACCCGCCGATCGAGGTGGAATTGGGTACCAAGCCACCCGTCCCGACCTGTGCCTTCTGGTCGGCAAAGGATGGTGTCGTGGCGCCACGATCTGCCCGTGGGCTTTTGCACGAGTCCGACCACCGACTTGAACTTGATTGCTCGCACATGGCCTTTGTGTCACGCCCTGATGCCATTCGGGCGGTTGCAAGGGCAATCCTTGCATGATTTTCCTGGTAGAATACCGGTCAGCTATCAAGGGCAGATAACTCGCAACTGACCGATCATCTCAGTCTGATCGTTACCTCTGTTGTGTCGCCTGCCATTAAACCCTCAGCTTTGCGAACCGAAGATTTGACCGGAAGCAACCAGCCATTTCGATTGGCCGATGGAAAGATTGACGTGTCCCAGCTTGTGGCGCCCAATGTGGCCGACACTTTGACGGCGCCCCAACCTCTCTTTTTCCCGCTTTCCAGGCGCCACATGAGTGCGACCGCATTTAATGCCTCGGCGACATCGCCTTCGATCGTCAGGAAATGCCAATTGGCCGGCGCCTTGTCACTTGTCCATATCCACAAGGTCGCGACGAAAACATAGGTCTGGGTGATCACTTCATTGGTTTGCGCCGGACTGGCACGGGGATGTTGCATATGTCGGCGCCGCCGGCAGGCTTGTTGAAAAACGGGTCGTGCCGATTCGCCCGGGCCTCGGCGTATTGAACGAAGCTCTTGCTGCCTGGGTCCAGATATTCAAATGTCGGGATTGAATTTGAAGCGTCCGCCTCGCTTGCGAGACGCACCGATTGTATCATCGTGCGTTCCTCGGGAGTTTCGTAAAAGCCCAGAGGACCAGTACCGCGTGGCAGGCTGGATAAATGTTCCATCCCCTCGATCACTCTTCCTATCAAAGCTATGTTTTGGTCAAGGTGGCGGGGGGCATGACCAATCACGGTGTAAAGTTCAGCGCCACTGCCTGTATCGGGCGACAGGTTTCGGCCTACGCCCACCATCGCGTAACAGTGCAC
>JBATDO010000180.1:0-3851 GCA_049663505.1 Sphingorhabdus sp. | reverse complement strand
AATATCGCCTGGTCCTTCGTCAGGGAACAAGACCTGGTCACGGCCTTCATTGCGCGTGCGGTTCAGCCAGATGTGCCCTCCGTAGCTGCTGTCGGTCTTGCTCGGCGTCGTCATAAACCGCGTCCAGCTTCGAGGTAGCAGCTGCGCTCCCCTCACCGAACCATTGTTGCGCAAGAACTCGCCAAATCTTGCCCAGTCCCGTGCCGTGGCATAGATCATGCTGCCTCCGAGCATTGTCCCGTTTCGGTCGAATTCCGGAAAGGCACTTTCCATTCCGAGTGGCTCGAAGAGGCGCCCGCGTGCGTATTCGAGCATCGCGTCACGGCGAATTGCCGGATTTTTGCTCTCGGTAAGTGATCGCGTCATGATGTCGACCAAGATGTTGCTTGTTGCACTGCTATATTCGAATTTTTTGCCTGGTGACGCCTCAAGCGGCCTGCTTTCTGCGTAACGTGAAATATCTTCTCGACCATCCAGGAACAGCATGCGCGGCGTATCGGCGTCGAATATCTCGATTTGACCTTCGGCGGTCTCGGTGTGATCGAGACCAGAAGACATATGGAGCAGGTGACGCAACGTAATTTTAGACCGTTCATCCCCAGGACTTTGCCATTCGGGAACCGGCGCGGGCTCATCAAGCGCCAGTCGTCCGTCGGCGACCATCATTCCTATCAGGGTCGCGGTCACGCTCTTTGCCATGGACCAGCTAATAAGCCGCGTGTTGCGACCATAGCCCGGTGCATAACGCTCGGCGATGACTCGCCCGCGGTGCATAATGACGACGGCGCGTGTTTCAGAAAGGGCGGGGTCTTCGAACAAAGGATCGATTGCGGCGGCCAACGCCTTCCGGCTCACGGCTGCATCAGCAACAATGCTCTGCGTGCCTGGAGCAACGGGAGCAGGCGCAGGCTCCTGCCCGCATGACAGCAACGTCAACGCAGCGATTGCGGAAAAAGCGGTTGCAGCGATACGAGTTTTGTTCCTAGGCATATCGTGCATCGATGCACCAGATGGAGGGCCAATGGCAACCGCAACTTCAAGTTCCACGCCAAATGCGTTGCGCACTGCTTTTCGTAGCGCAAGGCTCGTCATGATCGCGATTGTCGTGCTCATTGCGTTGTGGCTGATTTGGAACTGGGACAGTCTGAAAGGCCAGGCCAAAGTGGGTGCGGCATATGGTGCCCATATCGCGTGTTCTTGCAGGTATGTTTCAGGCCGAGACCTGAAAAGCTGCAAAAGTGATTTCGAACCTGGCATGGGGATCGTGAGCATTTCCGATGATCCAGACAACAAGCGCATTTATGCGTCGGTACCATTTCTTGCAGAAGCTGTCGCTGAACGGCGCGGCAAATTTGGCTGCCTTCAACTCAATGCAACCGAAATTGACGCAATTTAAGCGGCTGCGTACTGCTCGGTGGCGACCGTTTCCTCGATCCATCCGCCGCCCAGAACGCGGTCTCCTGCGTAGATAACTGCAGCCTGACCCGGCGCGACCCCATATTCGGCCGCATCAAACCGCAGCCAGTCACCGTCAAGCTTTGCCGGGACGGGTTTTGACATCGAGCGCACCTTGGCAAAGATATTTATACCTTGCGCATTTCCTAGCCAGTTTGCGTCCGAGATCCGCGCAGCGTCAACTGCAAGGGCTTCGCGCGGCCCGACGATGACGCGTCTCGTAACGGGATCAAGACGAATGACATATAGTGGGAATGGTTGCCCACCAACCTCGAGCCCCTTGCGTTGCCCCACGGTGTAATGGATCATGCCTTTGTGGTGGCCAAGAATTCGGCCGTCGAGGTGCACGATTTCACCACCCGTGTCGGCTTCAGGCCGGATTTTTCGCACCACGCTGGCATAGTCACCGTCGGGTACAAAGCAAATGTCCTGGCTGTCGGGTTTCAAGGCGACCGCTAAGCCAAGCTCATGTGCTATGGCACGCACCTGTGGCTTGGGCATTCCTCCCAGTGGAAAGCGCAAGAAATCGAGCTGGTCGTTTGTTGTTGCAAAGAGGAAATAGCTTTGATCGCGCGCTGGGTCAGCTGCGCGGTGCAATTCCGGCCCGGACGGCCCCAATATTCGCCGAACATAATGTCCGGTCGCGAGACAATCAGCGCCCAGTTCCTTGGCAAGCCGGAACAGATCGGTGAACTTCACCCCCATGTTGCAACGGACACAAGGTATGGGCGTTCGGCCTGCCATATATTCATCGGCAAAGTGATCGATCACAGATTCGCGAAAACGACTTTCATGGTCAAAAACATAATGTGCGATTCCCAGATTGTCGGCGACGGCGCGGGCATCTCGAATATCTTGGCCCGCGCAACAGGCGCCGGCTCGCTTAACCGCGCTACCATGATCATAAAGTTGAAGAGTTACCCCAATCGTTTGAGCGCCCGACCGTGCAGCCAATGCCGCAACAACGGACGAATCAACTCCGCCCGACATTGCAACAACGATCCGCTTTCCCGAGAGATCGGGGCCCAATTGGAAATCTGTTGAAAAAATATCGTCAATCATTTGACGCGGGCATTAGCGACGAACTTCTGACAATGCCAGTTTTACGTAGAATTTTCTCGATTTGGAACAGTGGACACCGCCAAATCATAATGCCCGTTAACCTCGCCTAACATGATCTGAACTTTCCCTTTACCCGGTGTTATAAGGTGCAGCGCTACAACGGCTGCATGGAAATGACTTTTCCCCATTCTGTTGCGTGTCAACATTCGGTCAATGGCCGCGTTGATCACCGGACACTGCTCGCTGCAGCGCGCGCTCGGCAAGTAAGCAGCCAGACCGTGCGTTTACTCAGGCGAGCCGAAACCACCAATCGCAATCCTGCCGAAGACGCGGCTGAACGCCTACATTATTTTGCTCACACCAATTGCCCCAAAACGGCAGCGCGTGGTGCTTTTTGGCGCGATAGTGGATTGGAACAAAAACTTGAATCGGCTGTTAACCAAGCCGGTTCAACCAATATCAAAGACCAAGGAACTAAGTACGACCCGACTGGGGAACAGTTAAACCTTGCGGGGCATGGAGCATCGAGGACGTTATGATTGAAAACCAAAAAATCCGTCCAGCGCAAGTCATCGGCCCGTTGGGCGAGCCACTAACGCTGAAGAGCCTGCCTCCGGCTGGCACCACCCGCTGGGTAGTAAGACGCAAGGCCGAAGTGGTGTCTGCGGTTAATGGCGGCTTGCTCTCGATCAACGATGCGTGTGAACGTTATGACCTGACGTTGGAGGAATTTGCATCATGGCAGCGGGCGGTTGATCGTTCAGGCATGCCAGGACTGCGTGTGACACGCATCCAGCATTATCGCGATCTTTACGAGCGCCAGCAGAAATATTGAGCAAATTTCGCAGATCAAATGAGAGCCCCTGCAGGCAACTGCGGGGGCTTTTCTTTTAATTCGAACGGAAAAGTCCACTCCAAATTGCGATTTGGCATTTGGCACTGATATGGTTATCATTCTGATACGTCTGTTAAAATTCAAGACGTTTTAGAGGAGGAACAATCATGGGCTGGATTATTGCAATTATTGTCGGTGGCATTGCCGGTTGGCTCGCAAGCAAAGTCATGAACCGCGATGCATCCATGGGTATTATGTGGAATGTCATTGCAGGATGCATTGGTTCTGTGGTCGGCAATCTCATTGCCAATCAATTCGGAATTGTCGGCAGCGTCAAGGAATTCTCCCTGACCGGCCTCCTGGTGGCTTTTGGAGGCGCAGTGATCGTGCTGGCGCTGGCTAATTTGGTCCAGCGGGGACGGGTACGCTAAACATTCAGCAATTTGCTGAAATGAAAAGCTGCGCAGTTCAACTGTGCAGCTTTTCTTTTGCCTGACGT
>JBATDO010000179.1:0-4722 GCA_049663505.1 Sphingorhabdus sp. | reverse complement strand
GGCTTCAACGAGTCGACAGGCTCCTTTTTTTTAGGAGACACCGTGGCGGGTTTTACCGGAACCGGAGCAGCTTCAGGTGCGATCACCGGTCCCGGTTCTACCACAGGTTCATTTGTAACCTGTTCATTCTGCAATTCGGGTTCAGGGTCTTGATTGGGGATAGGCTCCTGGATGGGCGGTGGTGGCGGCACATCTTGCGCGAGCGCCGGCATACAAATGCCCAGAAACGCTGAAGCTTGCAGCAAACGGATGCTGTTCCGATAGTTCATTAATTCGCCCCTGATTGACAATGCATTTTGATCGGACATCCTCATATATTCATAGCAGGCCTCGCTTCGGGTTTCGACCAGATTTTGAGCGTCCGAACTGCATTTGAAACAATTTTTATCGGCTAAGCGTACACTTTTTACGTCGAAATGCTGAATGGAAGCCTTTTGGTAAAGCCTTAGTGCCATTATCTAGGTCATTATGAACGAAATCAGTCGCCGTCAGTTTTTCAATAGAGCGCTCATTGGTGCTGCGGCATTTGCCGTACCCACTTCAGCGAACGACATCATCTTCACGCCCGGGAACGGCGTTCAATTAACTGGGCCGTCCTCCCGCTTGCTCGATCGTGCAAAGGCCGCGATGCAAATTCATAGCCCAAGGGTTCGAAACAGCGAAATCGTAGCCATTGCCGATTTTTCACGCCCATCTCGAGACCCTCGCTTCCGTATCGTTAACCTGCACAGCGGCAAGTCGACTTCGGTGCTCGTGGCTCATGGCAAGGGATCCGATCCGGGTCACAGCGGTTGGGTGCAAAGCTTTTCAAACGTTCCCGGTTCTGAAGCGACATCTTCAGGGAGCTATCTCGTTGGTGAAGGCTATTTTGGTGAGCATGGTGCTTCACGGCGCCTTGCCGGACTCGACCCTGAAAATGATCAAGCCGCAAGTCGCGCCATTGTGATCCATCCTGCTTGGTATGTCAGCCGCGACATGGCAGCTGACAGAGGGAAGATTGGTCGGAGTCAGGGTTGCTTTGCGTTTGCCCAGAATGATATCGAGCAAATTTTAAGCAAACTCACCCCCGGGACGTTGTTGTTTGCCGACAAGGCTTAGGATTTTTTGAAAACCCCACAAATAATCCGGCGGCCGCTGTTGCCGCTTGGGTCAGTTTTATAATCATCAGCCTTCTCGTGGATAATTATTGCGGCGCCATCACCGTCCACCAGGCCTGAGTCACCGGCAAGCAGCATTTCCGGGATCTGCTGATTGACCGCAATCTTCAGATCGGCACCTGCTTGGGCGTTGGGCAAGTCTCCTGAATGGGATCCCATCGGATTATCATGACCATGCTGGCGCCCGCTGGGATTCCAATGGGGGCCGGCACTCGTAAAGTCTGGACCTTCACATTTTCCAACAGCGTGCAAATGCATCCCGAAGCTACCCGCGACCGGTGCATCGGCCGCTATGCTGAGCCAGATGCCGTCACTTCGTCTCGAAATGGTCGCAACACCCGCAGCGCTGCCGTCACCGCGCACGAGCTGCGCGCTGAGCACTTCTGCGACACCGGCTGTCTGCACCGTTGAGCATGCTGCACTGAGCGGAATTAGCGACAGGATGATAAGGTTACGCATGTGATCCTCCAGAAATTTCAATTCACAGGACACTGTAACACATCAACGATGCGAAGCGTTCCCTTCAATCTATACTGCCCAGTCGCTGCGCTTGATGCCTTGCGCATATAGCAGAGCTGTAAGATCGCCATGGCGGACCGAGAAGTTTGCAGCGCCAATCAGAATGGGCCGCGCGTGAAAGGCAACGCCAAGTCCCTCGCCTAACACCGAAGACCGGATTAGCGGAACGTCATTGGCACCGTCTCCAACAGCCATTGCCTGCTTCATGTTCAAGGAGCGGCTGGCAACAGCAAATTCTAAAACCGACTGCTTTGTGTTGGCGTCGACGATGTTTCCGATGAGTTTGCCGGTCAGCTGTCCATTTTTGATTTCGAGCTCATTTGCATGCACTTCGGCCAAACCGATCATCGATGCAACCGGCCCTGTGAAACTGGTGAACCCACCAGAAACCAAAACCGTATGCGCTCCCCATGCCGACATTGTGCGAACGAGCGCCTCACCGCCCGGCATTGGACGAACTCGTTCGGCCAAGCACTGTGCGATAACATCTTCACGCAGCCCCGCAAGTAGCGCCACTCGCGCCTTCAAAGCCTCCGCAAAGTCAAGTTCGCCAGTCATGGCACGTTCCGTGATTGCCGCAATTTCCGGCTTGATTCCGGCATAGTCTGCCAGCTCATCGATACACTCGACCGTAATCATTGTTGAGTCCATGTCCGATACCAGCAGCATCTTGCGGCGTCCCTCTGCCGGCTGCACGACGATGTCAAAATCAACCTCCAACGGGACCAATGCGGCCCGCGCAGCGATCACACATCCTTCAAAACCGATGTCGACCACCTTGCCCGGCTCAAGCCACTCCGAGCCAGTCGGCGAACAGCCGTTTGCGAGCAATCGGTCGCCGATATCGGAAATCACTCCGCCTGGTGCACGTTCTCCTGCTATCAATGTTGCGATGGGCATACCGAATCCTAAACCGAGGCTCGCGCTTATTGCGGGTCCAACTGCCAGCGGCAAGACCGCATTGGCGCTCCAATTGGCAAAATCACGTGATATCGTCATTATTAATGCCGACAGCGCACAGGTTTACGCAGACTTGCCGGTATTAAGTGCACAACCCACCCTGGACGAGCGAAATGATGTACCCCACACGCTTTACGGCTATCTGAAAGGAGAATCAGCCTGCTCTTCAGCAAGATGGGCGAATGATGCGAAGAAAGAGATCACGGCAGCGCATCAAGCGGGAGCCATTCCGGTAGTCGTCGGGGGTACCGGACTTTACCTGAGGACATTACTTCAAGGCATCGCTCCAATCCCGGAAATAGATCCGATTGTGAGAGCAAATGTCAGGTCTATGGATTTAGCGGATGCGTTTGCCGCGCTGCATGCAAATGACCCGCAAATTGCAGAAACGCTGGAGCCCACTGATCGCAGTCGCATCTGCCGGGCGCTGGAAGTGCTTGAAAGCACCGGCCGAAGCATAGCTGCCTGGAGAATGGAAATTTCAGGTGGTATCGCCAATGAAGTTGACCTTCATCCACTTCTCTTATTACCCCCTCGAGACTGGCTGTATAAGCGATGTGACGACCGATTTGACGCCATGATAGCTTCGGGGGCAGTCGAAGAGGTTGCCAGCCTCATTTACCGCGGACTGCCGCAGGATGCGCCGGTGATGCGCGCAATTGGCGTCCCCCAGATCAGCGCGATGCTCGCTGGTGCATTGAGCCTTGAAGAAGCTGTCGCACGGGGCAAGATTGCAACCCGTCAATATGCAAAACGCCAGTTTACGTGGTTTAAAAATCAATGCCCAGCAGCTTGGCCACGGTGGAATGAAGAGATAAATGACTCAAATTTGCATAAAATTGAAACATTATTACAACTATAGTAGTTGACATGTCATTTTCTAATCCGTAGCGAGCCAACTCTTGCCGTAACTGTTGCGCTGCAACATAGAGCGCGTTGCAAAAAGATTTGAGGATAATGAAGTGCACGAAAAATCGGGTGCAGACATACTGATTGAAACCCTTGTTGAGCAGGGTGTGGATACCATTTTTGGCTATCCAGGCGGCGCAGTGCTGCCGATTTACGATGCTCTTTTCCAACATTCGAAGATAAAGCATGTGCTCGTTCGTCACGAGGCGGGCGCCGCTCATGCAGCAGAAGGCTATGCCCGCTCCACGGGGAAGCCCGGGGTTGTACTCGTAACATCAGGGCCGGGTGCGACAAACGCAGTGACCGGTATCGCCGATGCATTTCTGGATTCGATTCCAATGGTCGTGATCACTGGGCAGGTCGCAACCAACTTGATTGGTAGTGATGCTTTCCAGGAAGCAGATACAGTCGGGATCACGCGCCACTGCTCCAAGCACAATTATCTCGTCAAGGACCCCTCTGACCTTGCTGATGTGCTCAACGAAGCCTTTCTTCTTGCCACGACCGGACGCCCGGGCCCAGTCGTTGTCGACATCCCGAAAAATGTCCAAGTAGCAACAGCCATGTTCGAGCCACGTAAAGGTAGAGCATTGTCTCGCCATCATGCTCCACATGAGGCTGAATTTGTCGCTATCAACAAGGCAGTCGAGCTGCTCGCAGCTGCCAAGGCTCCGATCCTGTATACAGGCGGCGGCATCATCAACTCTGGTCCCGATGCAAGCTTGGCACTGCGCGAGCTTGCCAAGCTGTGCGGCGCACCGGTAACCTCCACGCTCATGGGTCTCGGTGCCTTCCCCGCCTCGAGTGACCAATGGCTCGGAATGCTTGGAATGCACGGCACTTATGAAGCCAATATGGCGATGAACCAGTGCGACGTGATGCTATGTCTTGGTGCAAGATTTGATGATCGAATCACGGGACGACTTGATGCGTTCTCCCCAAACAGCATCAAGATCCACGTCGACATAGACCGCAGTTCGATCAACAAGACCGTGCGCGTAGATTTGCCCATTGTTGCCGACGTCGGGGCAGCGATCCGCCAGATGGTCGATGTATGGAAAGGACGCAAACACAAAGCCCCTTCACTCGACGAGTGGTGGGCAAGAATCAAGGGCTGGCGGGCCGTAGAATGCCTGAATTACCCGGCAAGCGCAGACACCATCATGCCGCAATACGC
>JBATDO010000178.1:0-3130 GCA_049663505.1 Sphingorhabdus sp. | reverse complement strand
GCTTTAGAGGGACAATCACCAAAAGCCCCCTGTCCGGACACGACAACAAGTACGAACCCGCTGACGCGGGAATGGTGCTCGCCCAGCTGTTGTGACAGCCTGACTTTCGACGCGCGTGGCTTGAGCTATCGAGATTAGAGGCAGACCCTTTGACTCCCTTCAACTGAGGAGTCGAACGATGACCAACATTACCCCTGCCACCCATCTGCGCGCGCGGATGATCGAGGACATGAAGCTGCATCGCCTGTCGCGCGCGACGCAACGCAACTACCTGCGCGACGTAACGCGGTTTGCTGCCTGGCTGGGCCGGCCACCCGATACCGCGGCCGATGAGGACTTACGCAGGTACCAGATCGAGCAGAGCGAGTCCGGACTTGGCGCGCCGGCGATGAACACGGCGGTCTCGGCGCTGCGGTTCTTTTACACGCGGACGCTCGATCGCCCGGACCTGACGCGTAAACTCCACCGGGTAAAGCATGCGCGTTCCTTGCCGACCGTGCTGAGCCGCGATGAGGTTGCGCGGATGCTGGGCGCGACGACCAGCCTCAAGCACCAGGCGATCCTGTCGGTCGCTTACGGCGCGGGCCTTCGCGCGTCCGAGGTAACCAAGCTCAAGATCCGCGATGTCGACAGCGAACGGATGTTGCTTCGGGTTGAGTGCGGCAAGGGCGGCCGCCACCGCAACGCGATGCTCGCGGGCGACCTGTTGCTGCTTCTGCGCGAGTGGTGGAAGGTTGGCCGCCAACAGGGCGTGATGCATCCCGATGGCTGGCTGTTCCCGGGACAGCATTATCTCAAGCCGATCTGCTACCGGCAGGTTCACCGCATCGCCGCCGAAGCAGCCCATGCCGCTGGCATTACCAAGCAGGTTGGGCCGCACACATTGCGCCACAGCTTTGCCACCCATTTACTCGAGGATGGCGTCGATATCCGCATCATCCAGGTGCTGCTCGGCCATGCCCAGTTGACGACCACCGCGCTGTATACCCGGGTGGCAACGCGTACGGTCAAGAGCGTGATCAGTCCGCTCGACAGGCTGGCGATGTTCCCCGGCAAACAGGGGGCACCCGACGGCTGAGCCGTGCGGGCCTCACTTGAGGTCGCCGACATCTTCCGCGCTGCCGGGCCTGTATACCGGGTCGCGCAAGCCGGGCACCTGAGCCTTGTCCAACTCAAGGTGATGACGGCGATCGAGAACTGCCGCACCGCAGCCCTTGGCGGCCACATTGAAGCCTGCACCGACTGTGGGCATTGGCGGATCGCCTATAACAGCTGCCGCAACCGGCACTGCCCCAAGTGCCAGGGCGCTGCTGCACGCAACTGGCTCGCCGAGCGCGAAGCCGACCTGCTACCGGTCGGCTACTTCCACGTTGTCTTCACGCTGCCCGCCGAGATCGCCGAGATCGCCTTCCAGAACAAGCCAGTGATCTATGATCTGTTGTTCAAGGCGGCATCAGAGACGATGCTGACCATTGCCGCCGATCCCAAGCATCTCGGTGCCAGGATCGGTATCACCGCCGTGCTCCATACATGGGGGTCGGCCATGACCCACCATCCGCACGTCCACATGATCGTGCCGGGCGGCGGTATTGCGCATGACGGCGCGCGCTGGATATCATCGCGTCCGGCGTTCCTGCTGCCCGTGCGTGTTCTGGGTGCATTGTTCCGGCGGCTGTTCCTGACCCGGCTGATGGCGCTGCACCAATGTGGCAAGATCGCCTTCTTCGGCCACCTGGCACAGCTCGCCGACGCCCGCACGTTCAGGCGCCATCTATCGCCCGTTCGCAAAAAGCGCTGGGTAGTTTACGCCAAGCCGCCGTTCGGAGGTCCTGAAGCGGTGCTTGCCTATCTGTCGCGCTATACGCACCGTATCGCCATCTCGAACCGGCGACTGATCGCGTTCGACGGGCAAGGCGTTACCCTGCGCTACAAGGACTATCGCCGAGACGGCCCCGAACGCCAGCGCGTCATGACGCTTGCCACGGCTGAGTTTATACGCCGGTTCCTTCTCCACGTCCTGCCCAAGGGCTTCCACCGCATCCGGCATTATGGGCTGCTCGCTGGTTCCGTGCGCAAGGCCAGCATCGCGCGTGCCCGCCAACTGCTTGAGGTTGCTCCACCGCCGGACGACGCTGAACCGGTCGAACCGGTGGATGCTCGTCCGCCATGTCCCTGCTGCGGCGGGCATATGGTCATCATCGAGGCGTTCGAACGCTGGCAGCAACCACGCGCACCGCCATCCTCGCCAGCACCGATCCGGGAGCTTGTGTCATGATCCGGCATGGCCCGCCTGCAGTCCAACACGCGCAGACAATATCGCGGGTAACGCTGACGCTTGTGTCCAACGCCGACCGGACCCGCACAATCACCCCTCAATGTTGGCCATCGCCTCCGTTCTCGCGTCAAAGCTGTCTAAAGATGGCGCCCGCAACAGTGCAAAAGCTGCAATGTACCGCGACCGGGCACATCGTGCAGCACAGCTTAAAACCGAAATTCCCATAGCAATGACCACCACCGCGGGTCGTACCTGTCCGGGTTTAGTACGCCTGCCGGCGCCCGAAACCCTTCGACATTGCGGACGTTCGCCAGTCGTGCTTTGTTGTGTCTATGTCGACGCGAACCTTCACCGACCCTGAGCGCCAGTTTCTGGAACAGATCGTCGAGAAGCTACCCAAAGATACAGGGGAACGTTTGCTCGCTGACATGACTGTCGCGCAAGTTACCGAAAATGGTGATTTCCTTGAGGTCGAGTTGAGGGGCTACGAAAGGCCAGATTACGTGGGGCACCAAAACTTGCCAGTCGAGGGCAAGCTTATGGATGTGCGCGGAGAGCCAGTGTCTATTCTGGTAAATATCGATCAGAACGAGCGACTGCTTGAGATAGAGACTATCTGGTGGAACAGCGAGAGCGGAACGGTCCTAAACTGGTCCACGTTAGAAATCATCGCAACGCCGCAAATAAAATGCTGACGTCCGCTCCCCACAACTTGCACGAACCCGCTACGCGGGAGGGGTGCGTGTGGTGAGGTAGTGGGGTAAGTTCGAGCTTTGGGTGATGCGGAGTCGGCGTTGGGCCGTGGAGTTCCTTCAACGAGAGGAGCTTACCATGGACAAGATTACCACGAAGACG
>JBATDO010000177.1:0-2299 GCA_049663505.1 Sphingorhabdus sp. | reverse complement strand
GGCCTGCGCTGGTCAATTCACGAAAAAATATGAAGCTCTTGTTTTCCTGCATGATCTTGCGACCTTCCTCAGGATTTGTCCGAAGATAAGCGACAATGCCCTGCATGGAACCGTCGGTAATCAGTCCGCGATCCTTCATCAACTTGCCGATACCGGTATATCCGCGTCCGTTCTGGCTATCATAGCCAATACGCATCACGCCGCCTCCGGGCAGTTTCAACCGTCCCGAGCCCTGGATCTGCAGGAAAAAGAATTCCACGACATCATTTGCAAAGGCAATTTCAAGTCCTCGCCCTGCAAGCGCCCCGCTTTCGATTGACGCGCGGTCGTCATAGGGGACAAATTTCGTGCCCATCACCTTGCCACGAATATTCTTGCCCTTCAGTTCGTCGGTAAACTGCCCAAGATCCACGTCGATCAGATCGGTAGGGCGTTTGTAAACCGGCACGTCGCAACCGGCTTGCTTCGTGCGGCACCCTGAAATTTCAGGCTCATAATATCCGGTTGCAAAGGCTTTTCCGTCGCCGACCTGGACAGCATCCATATGAGCTGCAAAAAAAGACAATGCGTCACCTGTCCATGTTTTTGCTGCATCACAGGCTGCCTGCCAGTCAGCGCCCTGGGTCAATCCACTGGCATCATTGCGTCGGACAAGGCCAGGGCAACTGGTCTTGAACGATGCCATTGCTAAATTTGCCTTTCGGAAATCAACAGTCAACGATCCAATTTGCGGACCACGAACCAGGCCGAGTGTCGCTGCAATCGTACCGTCACCTGGCTGGGCTGCTGCAACCAGCGTAGCCTGGGGTGTTGCAGGTACAGGCCTAGTCGCTTTGTCAGCGACCTGCGTCGAAGAGGTCGGGAGGCCGCCGTTCGGAATAATCCCGCTGCTACAAGCAGACAGGAGTGTGGCAACGAGGGCGAGCGAGACGTGAGTTAATCTATTATGGGCGATTTTCATCGCGCCGGTGAATCAGACCGAGTCGGTTTCGTCAAGCTTCCAGTTACGGTCACCGCTCTTAATGTCGCGCATAAAAGTCCAGACATCGTGCGTTTCAACGGCATCAGTCATCGATCCGCCGATCACGTTGCCCTCGGCGTCCTTGACCAAGGCCGCGATGTCTGCATCGAAGCGCAAGGTGATACGAGCCATTGGAGAATCGAAACTGGCATCGACAACCCGCGCGCCTTCAATGCGCACCAAGCGATTTTCCAGCGTTTCGCCCCGCTGCACACGACCGTCGATCGCTTCGGCAAAGCTTTCATAGACGTCATCATCGCACAGGAACCGAAGCGCTTCCTTATCGCCACCCCAATATGCTTCCAACACGATTTTATACGCAGATTTTGCACCTTCGACGAACAGGCCGACATCAAACTGGCGATCGGCATTAGCGATCGAACGCAGTCCGCTTTGCGCTGCCATGTCAACGTCTGAGACGTCGCCTTGCACCGGTGCGGGTGAGCCTTCAGAACCAGGCATGGGTTGACGGATCAGCGGCGGAGTGCCTTCAAGCGGCTGACGGGCAACGGGTTCCTGTTCATGTCCGGTGCGTTTACCCAAAACCGAATAAAGTCTCAGTCCCAGAAATGCTGCAACCATGGCTAGCAATACGATGGTGAATGTCACGACGCCTCCGCTCGAAAGCAAAAAAACCAGGCAAAAAATGAGCGCTGACTAAGAAAAAAGACCTATTCAGCTCTGCCCTGCAAAACATATAAGCATTTAACAGGACAGTTTCAAAGGGCTTTACCCAAAGAAAAATGTCGGTGCCCGGAAGATGCAACAGTGATTGCCCTTTGCGTGCTCCCCTGCTAGGCGCGACGGCCAATGAAGGGCGCTGGGGTAGCTGCCCGGAAAAGTAACAGGAAAGCGTTATATCCATGGCCCAAGAAGAAGGCACGATCGTTTCAGAAAACGTTAAAGCCAATGGCGAAGACACTGCGCCCGCAGTTGGCATGCTTAGCCAATATATCAAAGACTTATCAGTCGAAAACCCGCAAGCACCGCATAGCTTCAACTGGGGCGAAACACCTCAAATCGACGTTCAGGTGAATATCCAGGTCAACGCGGTGAGCGAAGAGGTCCATGAAGTTGCGTTGAAGCTCGCTGTGAAGGCTGAAAGCGAGCAAGGCGTGCATTTCTCGGTTGAACTTGATTATGCAACGCTGTTTGGCCTGCGCAACGTGACCGAAGAACAGGCCCATCCTTTCCTCTTTGGCGAAGCCCCAAGACTGATGTTCCCGTTCGCGCGCCGTGTTGTTGCCGACGCAGTTCGCGATGCGGGATATCCCCCCC